>DATCFJ010000780.1:0-2331 GCA_036509605.1 Polyangiaceae bacterium
CTTGCCCCGCGACGACGGGTTCGGAAGGATAGAGTTGCAACCAAGCCACACCACCCCTGACACACCCTCCGTTGAGCGACATGCCATTACTTCAGCAACAAGCGCGCCAGCTCCCCGAGCGGTTGCTTGCGGATAGGAAACCGGAGATCCTGCCGCAAGGTGCCTGAATCGGACGCCGGATTTTCAAGAGGGAGTGGTCGATGAATGGGTATCTGCGCTTGGCGCATCTGGGAACGCCGGGTCATGTCTTTCTCCTTCTGCTCGCGACGGCGGGCTGCGCGGGGACGGCGGTGACGCCAACGCCGATTCGTTATACAGATCTCGGGCATTCACCGTCGCTCGACCTGCGCGCGCCGTTCGTGGTCGAGTTTCAGGCGGGCGACCAAGTGCCAGTGGACTTCGACTTTACGGGTGAGGATTTTGCGCTCTCGCCCGCGCACCCGACGATGACGCTGATTGCGAAGCAACATTGTTTCGTGCGTTTCTCGGCCGATGGCGTCCGTGCGAGCCTCGACCCACGGAATTTCGAGCAGAAGCCGAAGACGCCCGGCAGCTTTCGCTTCGGGCTGAAGTTGGAGCGCGGCGAACCCGCCAAGCTCGACGTGGGTATTGCCACGCCCCGGCGCTAACGCGACGGGGCGACCCCGACGATCTTCGATCAATCGACGCCCAATGGGTGCACCGCTCGTGGCTGGCAGCCGCGGCACGCTGATTTCTCACAGTGCCGAGCGCGACGAGCCGCGCGCGTCCAGTTAAAATTTCAGGAGAGTGGGGCGCTCGCGGGGCTCGCGATGCAGCTCGCAGCTCGCAGCTCGCAGCCGGGTGCCCGCGCTTCGTTCCGCGCTCGCCCGTGCGGTATACTGTGCCTGGTACCGGTTCCAGGTTCTCGCGAGTTTTACGATCGCAGCGATACGGGGTGTCTCGTTCGCGGACGAGGCTGGATTTTTCCACGTGCAGGATGAAGCAAAGCGATCCTGACTAACTGAAAATGCGAGCTCTACTTCTCGCCAACGCTTTCGCTGAATGGTATCTGCACTCGCGATGCCTCACGCTCGCTTGCTTCGCTTCCGTGTTCTGTTCGCTCAAGTGGCGCTCAGCGCATTGCTCTTGCCCTCGTGCGACAGCGGCGCGCTCGGTGAGTCGCCGCTCGATTCCGGTGGCGCGAGCGCAAGCGCGGGCAATGGCTCGCTCACTGCGGGCTCAGTCAACGCTTCGTCCGGTGCTCCCGGCAACGTCGGCACGGCTGGCAACCCCGGCGCATCGGGCAGCGGGGCCTCGAACAGCAGCGGCGGCATGTCGGGCTCCGCTGCTGGCGCGCCGGGCACCGGTGGTACGTGCACCGATACGCCCCCGAACAATGGCGACACCTGCGCGCACGCGGTGGAATACAACTGGTGCGCACAATCGTGGATCGGGGACTCCTGTCAGGCATCGTGTAAGAAGTGCACGGGCGGAACTGGAACTGGAACTGGAACCGGTTCCGGTGGCAGCTCCTCCGGGGGCGGCTCGTCCGGCGGCGCAACGGGCAGCGGCGGCTCGCTCTCCGGCGGCCCCACGCTGCCAGCCGTGCAAGGCGGCAAGGACGGCTGGGCGTCGCGCTATTGGGATTGCTGCAAGCCCGCGTGTGACGGGGGGAACTTTACTTGCGGCAAGGACGGCACCTCGCGCGACGGCGGCGATAGCGCCTGCACGGGTGGCTCGGCGTTCATGTGTTACAGCTTCGCGCCCTGGGCCGTCAGCGACACGCTATCTTACGGGTTCGCGGCCGCGTCGGGCAGCAACTACTCTTGCGGGCGCTGCTACCAATTCACCTTCACGGGTGAAGGCTCGGCGAGCTCCGGATCGATCAAGGGAAAGTCGATGGTCGTTCAAATTCTGAACACTGGCGGTGATGTAGCCGAGAGCCAATTCGACCTGCTCATTCCCGGCGGCGGCGTGGGCATGTTCAACGCTTGCTCCAATCAATGGGGCACCTCCGACCTGGGCGAGCAATATGGCGGCTTTGCCTCGGCCTGCAAGAACGACAAGACTTGCATCAAGAACAAGTGCAGCACCGTGTTCGCCGGCAAGCCCGATCTGATGGCTGGCTGCGACTGGTACCTCAACTGGTTCGGCGGCGCCGACAACCCCAAGTTCAGCTACAAAGAGATCGCTTGCCCGGCCGCGATCACACAAAAATCTGGTCAATGAAGCCGAGCGCCGGCCTCCGCGATTGGGGGCACAGCGCCTTTCCACGCGCGTTCCGGATACAAAAATTTTACATAGGACGCGCTTCTGCGGCGTCTAGGGTGCCCGCGAGAACCTCGATCTACGCCGGAAGGCCTGGAAGGC
>DATCFJ010000781.1:0-7392 GCA_036509605.1 Polyangiaceae bacterium
CTCCCCCAAAGACCGTGCTCGCTTCCTTCGGAAGCTCCGCGCGGCAGGGGGAGGTAGACATTGAGTGCTCAGCACCGTCGCTGACGCCCGCCTGCTGAGTGGGCATTGCGCTTCGAGGACACGGCTTACTCCGCTGGCGGAGTCGCTCGAGCAGCGCGTTTAGAGAGCCGCGTGGACCAGCGCGACCGCCGCAGGCAGATCGCGAAGCACCAGCTCCACGCCGGGCGACGCGCTTGCCCCCGTCGAGCAGGCGGTGTACCAGCCATGCTCAGGAGGTCTCATGTGGACGATGGGTTATTGGTTCGCGCGCAGCTTTCCGTGCGCCGTGGTCTTGTGCTGCTCGCTCGCGGATTGCAAGAAGCTCGAGCAGCTGCAACAAACCACCGCGCCAGAGGGCGCCGGGTCTGCCGCGGCTCCGCTCACATCGGCCGCGTCCGCCGCGGACAGCGAAGAAGAAGCGGATGCACAGAAGAGCGAGAAAATCAGCGGCTACGTCGAGTGCGTCAATCAGGCGAGCCCGCAGGTGTTCAGCAGCCGAGATCGCTACCTGCTTTGGGTCGACGAAAAGAAGGGCCCGACGGGGAAAGAGCCCTACGCATATGGGCTTTACCAGTTGAATGCGGATGAGTCGTGCTTGAGCGCGATCACCAAGGCCAGCGGCCTGAAGCCGAGCTTGCCGGCCGTCGACGCGGCAGGGCAGGCTTACGCGACGGCCTTGGGTGCGCTCGTCCCGCTGATCAAGACGGCCTACGTGTACTACGACCAGCACAACTACAAAGACGACAAGATGGCGCGCGGCAAGGCCATGCACGCACCGCTGATGGCCGCCTTTCACAGCTTCGGGGACGCCAGCAAGGCCTTGGACGACCAGGTTTCCAAGCTGAGCGACGAGCTGTCGGCTCGCCGGCTCGCGCGGCTCGCGAAAGACCCCGCGCAGCGGCTCCACTATTTGGTGACTGAGGCCGAAATCCAAGGCAAGAACCTGGTCAACGCCGCGGACGTAAAGAGCATCCAAGAGTTGGACGAAGCGCGTTTCACGGCTCTACTCGGCAACTTCGAAAAGACCCTCGGCGACCTCGACGGCTATCAGGGCGCGCACAAGCCCGAGGTCGACAAGGTCAACAATTTCTCGAGCTTCTATCAAGCAGGGATGGCGTACCTGAAATCCGCCAAGGAGCTCATGCGGCGCAAGCGCGAGAAGAAGGATTTCAAGAAAGAATCCGGCGATCCCGAGTCCATCGACGGCCATCCCCTCCAGGTGACCAAGAAGTACAACGACTTCGTCGAACAATCGAACCAATTGCGATTCGAGAGCTGAGGGACGACCCGCGGCCCGGGCTGGCCGCGAGCCCCGCGGCCGCACCGCTTCTACTCGCGATTGGCTGGCCACGCGGGAACGGGCGCGCAACGCGCGCGCAACGAAGTCGTGAGCCACGCGCGCCACCAACGACGAGGTGGTGGACGCCGAAGAGCTGCACATCGCAGGCGAGGAGGTCGACGTCGAAACCGTGGCCGCAGCCGCTCAGTTGCAGGCGGCGTCTCTCGACGATTTGGAAGCCCGTGCGCGGCGCGCCTTAGCGCGCAATCGCTCCCAGTCGACTAGCAAGTAACCACCGTGAACGGAGCCGCGCCGCCGAGGTCGTAGAGGCTGCGACCGTTTTTCGTGAGCTACCGGGAAGGTGCGCGGAGCGCCTTTACAAGCTATGAAACCGGTTCCAGAATCGGTTACGATGAAGTCCTTACGAACCTTCGCCCCCTTCTTGTTCTCACTTTGGGCCGCCTCCTGCGCGACCGCGGAAAACACGACGCTTCCGGATGGATCGGCCGGCGAGTCAACCTCGCCGGCGGGCGCGGCGGGGACCACCGCCCCCAATGCGGGTGCGGGCGGGAAGATTGGTGGCGGCGCGGGTGCGACGAGCAGTGGCGGGTCGAGCGCGCGCGGAGATGGCGGCGCAGCCGGCCGTGGAGGGGCCGGTGGAAGCGCGGGCTCGGCTGGCAGTTCGGGCGGCGCGGCCCCGGTGTTCGAGCCCGGGGCCTGCGCAGACGCGCCGACCCTGTCCCTCAAATATCAGGACGAAAGCACGCAGGCTGCGCAGATCGCTGCGGAGTATCAAGTCAGCAACACTAGCGATACGCCTGTGCCCCTCGGCTCGCTCATCATTCGCTACTTCTTTAGCAGCGAAGAGACGTCCGGGTGGAGCCCGTCCGTCTTCAACGCCGAGGTGAAGGGCCCTGGCGACGCGTACCAAAAAGCCAACGGCACGCTCAAGGTCGTCCCGCTTGGCAGCAAGGCGGAGGGCGCCGACACGTACGCTGAGCTCACGTTTACCGCTGGCCCCATGTTGGCAAAGGGCGCAACGGCCACGGTGAAGTGGGCGCTGCAGCCGAGCAACTACGGTGAACCGAATCAAGTTCAGAGCAACGATTACTCCTACAATGCCGCCGACACTGCGTTCACGGTTTGGGACCACGTCGCCATCTATCAAGACAGCACGCTGGTCTGGGGCTGCTTGCCCAAGGCGGCTGACGGCAGCGCGGGGGGAAGTTCAGGCGGTGCCGGTGGCAGTGGCGCGAGCGGGGGCAGCGGCGCGAGCGGAGCCGGGGGCAGCGGCGCGAGCGGAGCCGGGGGCAGTGTCGCCGGTGGTGGTGGAGGTGTCGCTACGGGTGGAACCGTCGGCAGCGTCGCCGGTAGTGCGGGCGCGACGAGCGCAGCCGGCGCGCATTGAACGGGCTTGGGCGTGATAGCGCGCCTCGTCGAGCCTGCTGCTCGAGCCGAGCTTGAGCTTTTGAATTGAGCGGTGAACGAATACGAATTGGTGCCTCCAGCGCTGGCAGTGGGCCAGACGCAGCCCCCAAGGCGCTGCCAGCGCTGGAGGCGACCGTGACCGCTGTCATTCTCGAGAGTTATCAAGCCCACTCGCGAGCGGGCGAGGCAAGCCAGGATATTGTTTACACGCTTCCGACTGAGCCGCTTGGCGAGTAAGCTCGCTTTCAAGACTTCGATCGGATGCATCTTGGGGTTCTACGGTGTGTTCGCGCCGCACTCGTCGTGGCGAGAGAAAGTCGTTCCGATCCGGTTGCCTTGTTGCCGTCCACGAGACGAAAACGGCAGCTGCTCCCCTGACAGCACTGCGGCCGCCGCTGCGACGACGGCGTCCACGGGCGCACGAATCGTCAAATCGTCCACCCTGCCAATCCTCGCGCACCGGTGCAGCGGCCCAGCTCCGTCTTGCACGGCCGCCATCGCCCCCAGGTACGTTGCCCAGGCCGCCGCCCATGAGCCGTCGACACGTATTGACTGAGCGGAGCTCCTGAAGCGCGTCCATGACGTCGACGCCCTGGCGTGCCCGTGCGGCGGCCGTCTGAAATTTGTCGCGCTCATCCTGGACGAGGACCCTGCTCGCGCAATTCTCGAAAGCCTTCACCTCCCCTCGGAGCCGCCCGCCATCGCCCGTGCGAGATCACCTGACTGGCTCGATCCCATCCCAGTCGACGCATAGAGTGCACGAACGACCGCCCGGAGCGGGGCGCCGAGGGCGGAGCCCTGCCCGCAATCCCGGAGGTGGCCCCGTTTGGATTACTCAGCGCGGCCCTTCCCAACCCGCCGCGGACGCTCACCGCACGGCCCGTTCGCGCAATATCTCTTAAATATCTCTTATGTTAACCAACAATTAGATCGAATCGCAGCGGGCCCCCGAGGCTCTCACGACCGGCGGTGGTGGGCAAGTTCATGAGCCCCGCTGAACGAGCACACCGCTTTGGTCTTCCTATTCTCGCGCATGGTCGCGCGCTGCGAGCCTCTGCTGTGACGTGAGTGCTTGTTCACGTTTAGAGCGATTGCGCGAACACGCCGCGCTGTCGGCATCCACGCCGATTCGGAGGCCGCGCTCGCCTGGCGCAGCCTGTGGCGTCAGCGTGGCATTTCGAACTTCGGCTGGCAGCCCACCAGAACCTCGAGCTTGGCGTTGGGCGCGCTCTTGGCGCTATCACATGAGCTCGGACACAGGTAGATGCGCGTCGGCTTCGCATCGTCGTCGTAGTACCAGGACGCCGCCGCACCACAGTGCTCGGCATCATGCACCCTGGTCAGGGTCGATTGTGTGCCACCACCTTTGGTGTAGAGGACGTTGACCAGCGACGTGTCAGTGGGCTTGCCGTTGTCCGTGGCCTTCGGAACCGGAAAGTCGCACGGCAGAGCGGTGCCGCGGATGGAGTTGAACGTGTCGAGCAGCGCCTTCGCTGCCGTCAAGCCATCGTTGATGAAATACGCCCGGTCCGTACCGCCGAGCTGTGCGATGAGATTCATGAGCGCCGCGTTCGACCCGCCCCCCCCCGAGTCGGCGAACCCGATCGAGTAAGTTGGTATGCCCGACTTCGCGAGGGCGTCCGCCGCCAGAGCGCCGATGGTCGGGGCATATCTTTCGCAGCCGTGCGGCCAGCCGTCAGTGAGGAACACGACGACCGTCTTCTCTTCCTTGTGTGTCGATTCGTGCTCAGCCGCCCAACGCAACGCGCCGTCGAGGGCGGCGTAGATCGGCGTGCCGCCGTTCAGCGCGTTGTTCGTTGTGGGCGCGGAGATCGCGATTGCGTTGAGCAGAGCGGCCTCTTGCTTGTCTTCGGGCGCGGAATTGGCGGTGAGCGTGCCGGCATCGACGAGGACCTCGGAACATGCCTTCGCGTCGCACGTCCCGTCGGTGCACACGCCGTCCGGATCGTTATCGGGAAAGAAGCGCAACGCCACGTTGAGCCCGGCGGCCCTTGGATCCTCGAAGAACGTGCTCAGGGCGGAAGTGGCGGTCTGCCAGCGGTTCAGCATCGTCACCGGATTGATGGTGGAGTCTTCGCCCATCGAGCCCGAGCGATCGAACATGATCATGAGCGTCAGGGGCCGAAGGGTCGCCGAGGCCCTACCGATGCCGCAGGCCGCGTCCTCCGTGAGATCGACGGGCGGCGCGTCCGTCGAAGCGTCGAGATCGAGCGCGAGACCCCCGCCGCTGCCGGTCGCCTGCGTGCCGGCGGTGCCGGTCATGCCGGGGCTCCCCGCGATGCCTCCGGTGCCCGCCTGCGATCCAGCGGGGCCGATGCCGCCGGCGTCTGAGTGGCTGCTCGCGCATGCGTAAGCGCCGACGAGGGAGACGCCCAGCAAGAAGGCGAATCGGAGGCGAGAAAAGTCGAGCATCGAACGCGAAGTCAAAATACCACCCGTCGTTTAGTCTACTACAAGGCGTCGACGACGCACGCCTGGTTCACATACGGGCCAGAACTCCTGTCGCTGGACCACGGAGCCATGGGGCACCTCCTACGCATTGGAATTGGTTTCGTGAGCGCCGCGCGTGTTTGCCATCTAATCTGTGGTCAAACTATTTGCTACCCCACACCGTCGCCAGAGGCCCACCTGCGGATCGCGGGCAGTGAGGGACGAGCCGAACCCGGCGCGACCCGAGGCGGCGCGCGATCGTGTTCTGCGCTACTATGGTGTTCCGCCGTCCGATGATGTTGAAGGTTGCGCTAGACTGACGGCTGGCATTTCGTTGACAACGAACGACTGGGGAGCGCTTTTATGAGAGTTAGGGGCATCGCCGCGTGGACGCCGTATTTGATCGCCAGCAGCTGCTTGTTCTTCAGTGCCTGCGGCGGTAGCGCGCACGGCCCCGGAACTGGCGGCGGAGCGCAAACGGCCGGGATAGGCGGCGGCCCAAGCGCAGTGAGCGGTGGAGGTGGCGCGAATCCTGCGAATGGCGGCAGCAATGCCGGAGGGAATGGTGGCGCGTCGGGCGGCGCAAACACTGGCGGAATGGGAATGGGGGCGCAGACCGGCGGAACCGACGGATCCGGAGCCGGTGGAACCAGCGGTAGAGGCGGAACCAGCGGCGGAGGCGGAGCCAGCGGCGGAGGCGGAGCCAGCGGGAATCCGTCCGTCGGGAGCTGCGATCCGTTGTCCTGCCCCGACCTCGGCACCTGCACCGTCACGCCCGTGACGAACGGTTGCGAACGCACCTGCATGTTCACCCAGGCTTATCAGGGCGCGTCCGACGCCGACGTGGCACGCCTCGCGGCGCTCGGCTGCACGGTCATCGACGGATCTCTCGACTTCGTCCACCTTGATGTGACCAACCAGGTTTTTGTAACCAGCCTGGTTGGGCTCGAGAGCATCCGCGAGATCACCGGTTCGGTCACGATCGACGGCGGGAAGCTCGCTGACCTGAAGGGCTTCGAGGGCCTGCAAACGGTGAAGACATTCACGGTGCAACGATCGAACATCCAGTCCGTTGTGCTGCCGGCGCTGAAGCACGTCGGTCAGTTCACGGCTACGGAGTTGCCGAAGCTCGAAGTCCTGCGCCTGCCCTCGCTCGAGACCGCCGACAAGGGGGTCATGATTACGGCATGTTCCCTGATCACGAGCGTCGATCTCGATGCTTTGAAAAGTGTTACTCAGGAGCTCAATATTTCTATGAATGCCGAGCTCCTCACAGTCAACCACCTGCCTGCGCTGACGTCAGTGGCAACCCTGGGCATGTCGATCGATCCGAAGTTGCCGCAGTGCGAAGTGGACGCCATCGCCGCTCGCCTGGGCAGCGCCACCCACTGCACCTGCATGGCCAACAATGCCAGCGCGACCTGCAACTGATCGCCGATCCTGCGCGAGCGCCAGCCCCGCAGCGCCAGCACGGCCCGTCCGAAACCGGCGCGAACCGGCGCGGACGGATGACTGCGCGCAATTTCTCTTATGTTAACCAACAGTTAGATCGAATCGCAGCGGGCCCACGAGGCTCTCACGACCGGCGGTAGTGGGCAAGTTCATGAGCCCCGCTGAACGAGCACACCGCTTTGGTCTTCGTATTCTCGCTCCGGAGCTCTCGCCCGAAGAGTGCGTTGCGCCCCCCTCGCTTGGTGCAACGAAACCAGGCTCCGAAGGGCAGCGAGGCGGCCTGAGATCGCTCGATTAGCCTAGTTGCAAGTGGCAGTCGCGTTATTTCCCTCGCAAGACGAGCAGGCGTGCAGCCGCGCATCGAGCGCAGCCACCTCGCATCGCGGGAGTAGCGGGTTGTCGAGCACGAACAGTTGCCTGAGCGAGGTGAGTGCCGGGAAACCATTGAACGTAAGGAGCGCCGGATTCGACTGGATGCCCAGTCTGTCGGCGCTCTGCAGTCGCTCGAAACGGATCGACTGCAGGTGAGTTTCTCTGAGAAGCTCAGGAGCCATTCGAAAGCGCTTCTATGGGGCGCCAGCGCTCCTGCTCGACTTGTCGGTCGACGATCCGCAGGCCGCGAGCAGGCCAACGGCTACGAATGATGTCAGCACGTGAAAGCGATATCCCAGCGTCATTGCTTCTCCCTTTCGAGCGCGAATCCGGCCCGCACACCACTACGCGACTGGCCCACGATAGCTACC
>DATCFJ010000782.1:0-10407 GCA_036509605.1 Polyangiaceae bacterium
TCCGGCCATTTTCGTGGACGATCGGCGTTTGGACGGCGTGAGCAAGAGCGAGCGCAGGCCGCTGAATGAGTCGCAACTCACCAGGCCGCGTGCGATGAGCTCGCCCAAGCCTTCGTCGAGCTCGTCCATGTGTAGCTCGGAGGCACGCTGCAGGCCTTGGACGAACATCGCGCCGCGCGCGGCAAGCAAGCCATGCAGCTCCGCCGCAGCGTGACCGAGCTCCGAGACGAGTGGCGCGCTCGAGAGCGCGAGCCAAGCGTCCAGGTCATCCCGCGGCACGAGGCAAACCGGCGTGGTGCGGATCGGAGCCGCGCCGCTGCCCCAGATGCGACCCCACACGACCTCGCCGGACAGCGTCAGCTCATCGAGCCATTCGCGCTTGTAGCCGTTGATGCGCGCGGGCAGCACGCTCGCCTCCCAGGCCAAAGCGGGCACCTCGAACGCGGACAGCTTGCGGATCACTTCCAGCACGCCGCGCGGTCCGTCGAGCTTGCGCTCGGCTTCGACGTGCTGCCACGACGCCAGAAAGCGCAAGAATTCGACGCCCGTAACAGGCTCGATTTCTTTGCGCAGCCCCTCCAGAGTGTAGCGATGAATGCGCGCCAGCAGGCGGCGGCTGCACCAGCCAGAGCGGCCCTCGAAGCGGCCCCGCAGCACGAAGCCTTCGCTCTCTAGCTCGAAGAGCAGCGGGTCATCGCAGGCGATCGGGCCGAGCGCCTCCAAACGTCCGCGCAGCACTTCTTTCGGATCGCGGTTTGCCTCGTATGCAAAATATCGTTCGCCTTCGCGAACCACGCGCCCCGCCGCAGACAGCTCCTGGATCCAGTCGCTCCACGGAGTGACTTCGTCCACCGTGGCGTAGCCCATCCAGAGCAGCGCTTCGTGGACCTCCTCGGCGGAGCTTGGCGTCGGCCAGGCTTCCTCGCGCACGCGGCGAATCGCAGCGGGGTCGAGCGCACCGAGCTCGTCGGCGGATTTTACATCCAGCGTGCGGCGCGTGAGCACGGCTTGGGTGCGGCGTTCCTCGAGCGGCGCGTCGTCTAGGAACGTGTACGGCTGAGCCGCCAAGATGCCGTGCGCGAACACCGAGGGCGACGGGGAGTCGACCGCGCGCCGCTCGATGCTGCCGTCGCGCAGGCCGCGCAAGACAGCCAAAAAACCGTCGATATCCATCGCCTCGGTCAGGCAGTCGAAAATTGTTTGGCGCACCAGCGGGTGCTCCATGGGCACTTCGATGTCGCCCGGCGGGAGTGTTTCACCGCAAGCCACGGCCGCGGGAAAGCTCGCCGCGAGCAAATCATCCGCGCGCATGCGCACTAGCGGCGGTGGCGTGCGCTTACCACCGCGCATGCGCTCGACGAGCAACGCGCGTGACACGTTCCAACGCCAGCGCGTCTTGAACATGGGCGCGGGCAGTAGCGCTTGAATCAAGAGCTCCTGAGCGGTTTCTGGGTTCAGGTAGTCGAACACTTCTTCCAAGGGAAAGCTGTGTTGCGCGCCGAGCGAGAGCACGATTGCCTCTTCGTTGGCCGCGGCTTGCAGCTCGAAGCCAAAACCGCGACAGAAGCGCTTGCGCAGGGCGAGCCCCCACGCGCGGTTGATGCGCCCGCCAAACGGCGCGTGGAGCACGAGCTGCATGCCGCCGCTCTCGTCGAAAAAGCGTTCCAAGATCACGCGCTGCTTGGTCGGCACTGCGCCAAGCACGCTCACACCGGCCGCGGTGTACTCTGCCAACTGTGACGCAGCCGCTTCGCCGATTTGGCTTGAAAATAGCGACCTTTGCGACACCGCTTGTTCGCGCACGAGCGAGATTTCGTCCGACAATTCGCGCGTCCGTGCGGGGGCTTCACCGAGCCAGAATGGGATGGTTGGGGGGGCGCCTTGAGCGTCCGCGACGCGCACGACACCGCCGCTGACGCGTAGGATGCGCCAGGAAGCCGTGCCGAGCTGAAAGATGTCCCCGCCGTTGGACTCGATCGCGAAATCCTCGTTGAGGGTGCCGACTAGGCTGCCTTCGGGATCGAGAATCACCTGGTAGTCGGCGTTGTCGGCGATGGCGCCGCCTGAGGTGATGGCCGTCAAGCGTGCACGGCGCGTTGCCATGAGCCGCTGACCAACGCCATCTCGATGGAGCAGCGCCCAACGCCCGTCTAGGTGGAGCTTCACTACGTCGTCGAACTCGCATCGCTCCAAATCCCGATACGGCCAGGCGCGACGCAGGGTCTGAAACAGCGCTTCTTCGTGCCAGGTCTCCGCGACGCAGGCGGCCACGATTTGCTGAGCCAAGATATCCAGCGGGCGCCCCGGCTGCGGAGTGCGGTCGAGAGAACCTGCGCGGATGCTGCGCACAAGCGCTGCGGCTTCGACCAGCTCGTCCAGCGTGAGCGGGAAAACTCGGCCTTTTGGCGTCCGATTGACACCGTGACCCGCGCGCCCCACGCGCTGCAAGAGTGTCGCGATCGAACGCGACGCACCGATTTGGATCACCAGATCGACATCGCCAATGTCGATGCCCAGCTCGAGCGACGCGGTGGCGACCAGCACTTTGAGCTGACCGGCTTTCAAGCGTTGCTCCGCGTCATGGCGGCGCGGCGCGGCGAGGCTGCCGTGGTGGCACGCGACGCCATCTTGACCGAGCCGAGTGCCCAGCCGCGCAGCAACGCGCTCCGCCATCTTGCGCGTGTTCACGAACACGAGCGTGGTGCGATGCTCGCGAATCAGCGTCGCGATGCGCTCATAAATCTCCTCCCACACCTCGTGCGAGCAGACCGCAGTGAGCGGGGACGGCGGCACTTCGATCGCGAGATCGATGTTGCGCAGGTGCCCGGCGTCCACCAGCACGCATTCGCGCCCCACGCCGACCAAGAAGCGCGCCACGTCTTCGAGCGGTTTCTGCGTGGCCGACAAGCCAATCCGTTGTACCGGGCGCTCGACAAGGGCCTCCAGCCGCTCGAGCGAGAGCGCCAAATGCGAGCCACGCTTGTCCCGCGCCAAGGCGTGAATCTCGTCGATGATGACCGTGCGAACGCCGCGTAGCATCTGCCGCCCGCCTTCGCTGGTCAGCAAGATGTAAGCGGATTCCGGCGTCGTCACCAGAATGTGCGGCGGGCGCTTGCTCATGCTGGCGCGGCCCTTGGCCGACGTGTCACCGGTGCGCACTGCCACGCGAAGCTCCGGCAAGCTCGGGTCGAGCGCGCGAATCTCGGCGAGCGGCGTCTCGAGATTCTTCTGAATGTCGCGCGCAAGCGCTTTCAACGGCGAGATGTACAGGACTTGCGTGCCGTCCTCGAGCGCCGCGCCTTGTGATAGCAATTCGTCGAGCGCAGACAGAAACGCGGCGAGAGTCTTGCCCGAGCCAGTGGGCGCTGCGATCAGCGTGTTCTTGCCGGCGCGAATCGCAGGCCAGCCTTCGCGTTGCGGCGGCGTTGGCTCACCGAGCCGCTCGGCGAACCACCTGCGAACGGCTGGCTGAAACGCGGTCAAAGGCACGGTGTCCCAGGCTTAGCTGAAGACTCGTTACCGCTCCAGGAGATTTGGAAATAGCCCGAAGGTCAATGCTTGAAATCGCGCACAATCTTCACCAAAGCGATGAGCTCATCGGGCTTGTTCTGCAGCTCGGGGTTAGCCGACATCGCAGCGCTCTTGCCGACGGCCGGACCGCCTTCGACGATTGTCTTCTTGATTTGGTCGTCGGTGACGCTGTCCTGCCACTTGGCGTCGCCAAAGGCGCGTGGCTTGGGGTCGAGCGTGGCCGCGTTGGGGCCGTCTCCTGCGCCGTGGTCGCCATGACAGGTGATGCACTTGGTGTTGAACAACTTGCGGGCCTCTTCTGCGGGATCGGGCGGCGGAAGCGGTTCGTCAGACTCAACGGGCTCGGCCTTGGTAGTAGCTTCAGGTGCCGGGTGCTTGCCGCAGCCTCCGAACAGCACGAGCGCCGAGAGCGTAGCAACCAACACATCTCCGAATGAACGTTCCATTATCCAGCCTTCCTTTGGCGCTTCCGGTTCAGGGGCAATCGGCTTGGCGCAATGTGATCGTTCTCGTTCAACCTGCGAGCGTGCGCAGACAACAAGTCGCTGCGTGTGAGAATCCCGATGACCTTACCCGGCTCGGCTTGCGTGACCACGGGCAAACGCCCGATGCCCGCGGTCACCATCAAATCCGCGGCTTCGCGCAGCGAGCTGCCCTCGAACGCGACTGCAGGGGGAGGGCTGCCGAATGTCGCTGCCATGCCCGCGGCGGCACCCGCGGCGAGCAAAGTCTTGCGCTCGGCGGATGTCGTTTTCAAAACCTGGCCCACGAGCGAGCCGAGTGCTCCACCAGTGGCGATGATCGGCCCTTCCGCGCCAAACGGGCCGCCGGTACCGATGGCGATGGCAGCAGACAGAGGCTTCAGAAACGTGAGCCGAGGCGGAATACGGCTTTCGTTGGTTAGCACCTGCTCCATGGCTTCGGGGATGCCGTGACCGCGAATGGCTTTCGAGCCATAGCGCGCCATGAAGCCGACGACGATGCCACCAAGCGCCGGCACGAAAATCACCAGCAAGCCCAAGTGATGCTGGTGCGGCGCGGCCGGCTGCAGCGAGACGCGCTGCAGGAAGGCCGCGTTCGTCACGAACGCGATCATGGCCATCAACATGCGTGCCGCGACGCCGGCCACGAACGCGACGCCCACGGCCGGCGCGCTGATGAACAGCACGCGCGGACCGACCACCGGCGTGACCCGCGGCACACGCGCCGCAACGAGCGCATCAGCCATCGAAGGTGAAACAGGCAACAGACCAGTCGTCGAGATCGGAGCGGGCTCGCCGAGCTCAGACACGTGACGCGCGCCCTTTCACCCCAACCAGAGCTGGGCCTTCTTCGAAGAACAAGCTTGGCGATTCTTGCGAGACTTCGGCAAGCCCGACGACTTTGACCAGCGAGCGGGAAAGCGCTTTCAGCTCGGTCTTCGGTAGCTTGGTGAGCGCGAAGATCAGCCTATCCTGAGCGGCCTCAGGAGCGCTTTGCAACAGGGCGAGGCCCGACTTGGTCAACGTCAGCTCGACACTGCGGCGATCCGCTCTGGATGCCGCGCGCCGCACGTGCCCACGCGCGACCAAACGGCTCACCACGACCGACACTGAGCTTTGGTCGGTTGCGGTGCGAGCCGCGAGCTCATTGACCGAGCACGGGCTCTGACGCGCCAAGCACTGCAGCACGAACAACTGCGCGCCCGACAAGCCCACCCGCTGCTCGGCCGTACGCGAAGAGACACGCAACGAGCGCACGATGCGGCGCAGGGCGTTCAACACCTCTCGGACGTCCCCGTTCTGGGCCGTGGCCGGGGAGACTCGCGAATTTTTCTGGTTTTTTCGCTGGCGCGTTACTTGGGCTCCCATGTATTGGCGCCCATACGACTATTCGTAGGGCGGCGCAAGGAGAGGCGGACCTCATACCGACCTGGGGTCGTAGCCCTGGCCAAGCGCCGCGAGGCTCAGCCCGAGCAATCACTGGGAGCAAAGGGGCCCGACAAGAATTTTCTGCCATCAGCAAGCGCCTGCAAGCGGCGCGAGCCGCGCGAGGAGCGCGACGCTGATGACCAACACAGATCACGATCAACCCGAAGTGGCAGACATGTTCGAACGTACGTTGCTCGACTCGGCGCGCGTGGACGGGGTGGTGTCAGCTGAAGCCACCGAGCAGGCGTGGCTCCGGTTTTCTGGGCTGCTGGCAGGCGCCGCGGTTTCGGTGGGTGGGGCGCACGCCGCCACGCAGAGTGCGGCTGACGCGGGGCTGTTGTCTCGGCTTGGTGCCGGCAAATACCTGCTGCTCGGAGCGCTCGGGGGCAGCGCGTTGACGTTCGCCTGGTTGGGCTCGCATCACGAAAACCGCCAGCCCTCGCCAATGCGCGTGGTCGTCGCGCCGCTGACAACTCTGCCGTCGGCGGTCGTTCCCTCACCATCGAGCAACGGTAGCGTGCTCGCGCCGAGTCTCGAAACCGCGCCGGCGCACACGGCGGCGGCCCGAGCGCGGCTCGCCAGAAGCTCCGCCAGTGCTCGGTTGCGCGGGCCCGCGCTGGCCAAGGCTGACCAGCCGAGCTCGACCGAGAGTCAGTCGGGATCGGCACTTGCCTCCTCAACGCTAAGCGCTGAAGTCGCCGCACTCGACGCAGCTCGGGCCGCTTCGCGGGCCGGCGCCTACAACCGCGCACTCGATCTGCTCGGCCAATACCAAGCAGATTTCCCGACAGGCGTCCTGCGCGGGGATGCGGAGGTCGCCAGCATTGAAGCGCTGTACGAGAAAGGCGACCGCCGTGAGGCCTCACGCCGCGCGGGGGAATTCCTAGTTCAATTCCCGAATGATCCTCATTCAACAGCGTTGCGGCGCTTGCTCAGGCCGTAGTCGCCTTCACTGGCGAGCTCGACGTGAATCCCGCCGGGCAAAGCTGGTATTCGGCGTTTTCGGACTTTCGGACCAGCAAGTGAGCAGCCGCCAGCGTATGGTTGTCGCAGCATGGTCACGGCGACAACTGTGGAGGTCGCCCCGGCCTGCCTGGAATGCGGCGCGTGCTGCTTCTCGAAGCTCGCCAACTACGTGCGAGTCGACGGCGCGGATCACGCGCTAATCGGCGACCGAGTGGCTGAGCTGACCGTCTTCGACGGCAACTGTTGTTACATGCGCATGTCGGACGGGCACTGCGCGGCGTTAGTCGTCGACGTCAACACGCAGCGCTTCGTGTGCTCGATCTACCGCTATCGCCCCGCGGTGTGCCGCGATCTAGAGCGCGGTTCGCCCGCTTGCCGCGGTGAGATCCATGAGAAGGGCGAGCGTCCGCCGGCCCTGCTGCGCATGCTGATCGGTGAAGGGCTCGTCAAGTAGTGTTGAGGGGCGGCGAGACCGGCTGACAGCACGAAGCGGCGTGCCGTATGTTAAAGCCGCCGCGGGCCTTCGCCTCGCCGTCCCAAGCCATGCTTCTCGACTTGTCGCCGCTGCGCCGGCACCGTGATTTTCGCTACGTGTCGATCGGCCAGCTGGTGAGCGCGTTCGGCAGCTTCCTGACGTACGTCGCGCTACCCGTGCAGATCTACGAGCTCACCAAATCGTCTTGGGCTGTCGGCATGGTAGGGGCCGTGCAGCTCGTGCCGCTGGCCGTGACCTCGCTCTGGGGCGGCGCGGTGGCCGACGCGATCGACCGACGTCGGCTCTTGCTCTGGTCCGAAGCGCTGCTCATGTGCGGCTCACTCACGCTGACCGTCAATTCGATGCTGCGTCATCCGAGCGTGGCCTTACTGTTCATCGTCGCGGCGTTCATGTCGGCCGCAAACGGCTTTCATCGGCCCGCGCTGGAGTCGCTGACGCAAAAGCTCGTACCAGTCGAGGATCTTCCAGCTGTGTCGGCGCTCAGCTCGCTACGCAATACCGGCGCCGCGATCGCCGGTCCCGCGCTGGCCGGCGTGTGCATCGCCACGCTCGGCTTGCCGTTCACGTTCGGCGCCGACGCCTTTACCTTCGTGGTTTCGCTGTTCGCGGTTTCGGCCATTCGCGCCATGCCGCCGGCCGAGAACGCGCCCGATGCTGGCCTCGCGAGCATCATCGAGGGGCTTCGCTATGCGGCGAGTCGCCCGGAGCTGATCGGGACCTACGTGGTCGACATCGTGGCAATGACGTTTGCCATGCCGGTAGCAGTGTTCCCCGCACTAGCCGCGCAATGGGGCGGCGCGGGCGCCGCTGGTTATCTATACTCAGCGATGAGCGTCGGAGGTCTGGTCGTCACACTACTTAGCGGCTGGACGCGTGACGTAAAACGCCGCGGCGCGGCCGTCGTGGTCGCGGCCGCGCTGTGGGGCGCCGCGATCATCGGGCTCGGCTACGCTTCATCACTGCCCATTGCGCTGCTCTGCCTCGCGCTCGCCGGTGGAGCCGACATGGTCAGCGGCCTCTTCCGAATGACGATCTGGAACGAGACCATTCCCTCGGGCCTCCGCGGAAGAATGGCGGGCATCGAGCAGCTCTCGTACATGACCGGACCGCTGCTCGGCAACGCGCGCGCTGGCTTCACGGCCGAGCGCCTGGGGTTATCGCGCTCGATTCGCCTCGGTGGGCTGGTGTGCGTCGCGTGCGTGGTGGCGTGCGTCCCGCTCTTGCCGGCGTTCTGGCGCTATCGCCGCAGCGAGGTGGTGCCGGAGGCTGCCTAGCGGCACCGCAATGCCGGCGGACTGCCCGTCAGCGCGCCTCACATCTTGAGTCGCGGCGCGCTCGCCTTCGCAATTATGGGTCGGCGCCTTTCCGCGCGCGCCCCGGATGCAAGATTTTTACATAGGACGCGCTTCTGCGCGTCCAAGATGCCCGCGAGAACCTCAATCTACGTCGGAAGACCGGAAGACCGACATAGATTGGCTCCCACGCGAGGGCACGAGACCGACCCCAGCGCTCGCGCGAGTCTCAAGTCATGGTTCTGACGAGCCGCCCGCACTCACGAAGGCAAAAAAACACCCTGATCGAGATGTGACCCATTGCGGTGCCGACGCCGCGTCTCAACGCCAGGGGCTGCGCCCTCGGTTTTCGGTTTTGGGGCGGGGGGTTGATGATCACGCGCCACGTCGCACTGCGGCACCTATCACTCGCGCGAGCACAGGCCGACGAGCTGCGCGCTGTACGTTTGCAGTAGCTTCGGGCCAACCCCCGGAACGCCGCGCAATGCTTCGGGGCTTTCGGGGCGCGCTTCGGCGATCGCGACGAGAGCGCGGTTGGTTAGGATGCGAAACGCCGGCACGTGCTTCTTTTTGGCTTCCTTGAGGCGCCAGGCGCGCAGGGTCGCCACCAACGGCGCGCTGGCTCCCGTGGACGGCAAAGCAACGGCCGGGGTGCGCGAGGCGCGGCGCGCGCGACGTTTGCCGGTCTTGCGGCCCCGCTGAGCGGTCGCAGCGGCCGGCAACTTCGGCAGCGGGCCAAGCGTGCTCGCCGCGATGCGCGCTTGCGGCTCGCAGACGTCACAGCGCCCACAGGGCGCTCCGGAATCCTCAGTGTCACCGAAGTGCCGGACGAGCGCGAGCATGCGGCACTGATTGCCTTCGGCGAATTTCGCGACCAACGCCAGTTGCTCGACGCGCAGCGCGCGCTGCGCGGCGTACGGCGCGCGCCATGCTTCGTGGCCGCGGCGCAATTCGTCTTCGGCAACGCCTTGTACGCCGCCGTGGATCCAAAGCTTCTCGAGCGCCTTCTCGAAGTCGGCTTTGGCGACGCGCGTTTTCTTGCGCAAGGTTTGCGCGCTTACGGGCGCGGGCTTCAGCGCCTTGAACAACTTTTCGAGCACGCTTTCAGCCGGATAGTCGCGATCGAGGAAGAACTGATGCGTCTTGCGATCAGCGAAATGGTGCATCAACACGGTGCGCGAGGGTTTGCCGTCGCGGCCGGCACGGCCAATCTCTTGATAGTAAGACTCGACGCTGCCGGGCAGCGCTAGGTGGAGCACGGTGCGAATGTCGGCTTTGTCGACGCCCATACCGAACGCGACGGTCGCCACCACGACGTCGAGCCGACCCGCGAGGAAGTCCGACTGCATGCGCTCGCGCACTTCCGCGGAGAGCCCGGCGTGGTACGCCTTGGCGCGGTGCTTCGACGCGAGCACATCCGCAACCATCTCGGCGGATTTGCGCGTGGGCGCGTAAACGATGGCAGGCAAGCGACCGGGCGCGGCAAGCCACTGCAGCGCCCGACCC
This sequence comes from Polyangiaceae bacterium, assembly GCA_036509605.1. Taxonomy (GTDB): domain Bacteria; phylum Myxococcota_A; class Polyangia; order Polyangiales; family Polyangiaceae; genus PMG-095. The sequence goes on from DATCFJ010000782.1 coordinate 9,702, forward strand.
GGGCGGTCCTTGGGCGGCACTTCGAGCGCTTCGAGCGCCAAGTTGTCGCGCCGAAAGCCGTGGATGAACTGGCGCGCCGCGCCGCCCAGACCGAGCTGCGCTACGATGTCTCGCTGCACCACAGGCGTGGCTGTGGCGGTGAGCGCGACCACCGGGGCCGGCCGCAACATCGGCAAGCGCTGCCCGAGCAGGCGATAATCTGGGCGGAAATCGTGGCCCCACTGCGAGATGCAATGCGCCTCGTCGATCGCGATCAAGCCGAGCGGACGCCGCGCGAGCAACTCCGGAAAGCCGGCTACGCCGAGGCGCTCGGGCGCGATGAAGAGATAATCGAGCGCGCCTGCGACGTAGTCTGCGCATACCTGACGCGACTCTGGCCGACTGCGCCCAGAATGAATGCGCTCGGCGCGCAGGCCGAGCGACTGCAGGCGCGCCACTTGGTCCTCCATCAGCGCGATCAGCGGGCTCACGACGAGCGTGGTGCCGCCACGCGCCAAGCCGGGGAGCTGATAACACAGCGATTTCCCCGCCCCGGTCGGCATCACGAGCAGCACGTCCTCACCAGCTGCCGCCGCTTCACAGACTGCGCGTTGGTGCGGGCGAAACGCGCTGAAGCCGAAGCGATCGCGCAGCAGCAAATCGAGCTCGTTGGACGACGCCGCTGAAGGCGCCCGCGCTGGGGGGCGCGGTGCCGGCGCTGGGTGCG
>DATCFJ010000783.1:0-7009 GCA_036509605.1 Polyangiaceae bacterium
ACAGCCGAAGAAATCCTTCTTGCTGGGGAGGACGAGGATCGCCAAGCCCTGGCAATCCCCAAATTGAAGCGCCGTGCAACTCCCTGACGTCAACATTTTCATCTACGCGCACCGCGTAGAGTCCCCAGAGCACGATCGCTACGCAGATTGGTTAGCGAAGGCGGCGCAGGGCCCGGAACCTTTTGCGCTATCGGAGTTGGGCGCCAGCGGCTTCGTTCGCATCGTCACCAATCCCAAAATCTGGCAAGAGCCGACGACCACGGAAGACGCGCTGGAGTTCATTCAGCGGTTGCGCAATCGGTCCAACGCACGGCTGCTCACGCACGGTCCGGGTAGCTGGGATATCTTCGCTAGGCTGTGCCTGGCGGTTCGGGCTCGTGGCAAGTTGGTCGCAGACGCCTATCATGCCGCCCTAGCCATCGAGCATGGCTGCGAGCTCATCACCGCCGATGCAGATTTCGGCCGTTTTCCCGGCCTACGCCAGCGTCACCCCTTGAGCTAGCCCGGCTACTCAGTACTGCCGCCCGCCATTGTTTCGTCGAGCCACCGACTGATGCCGGGCACACAAGACATCGTCTCAAAGAGGGGGCTCAAGGCAGGTGGCCGCGGAAGGCCTACTCAAACCGCGCCACGTGCCAAGTCTTCTTCCCCCGCCGAATCAGCGCGATCTCCCCAAAAAGCAGCCACTCCGCCGTGATGCGCGTCTCCGCGTCGGCCTTGCGCGCGCTGATCATGATGGCGTTGCTGGACAGGAGCTCGCGCGCTTCGCGCTTGCTCTTCACGACCGCAGCTTCGACTAAGAAGTCGATCGCCGAGACGCCTTCGCCGTCCAGGCGTGCTTTCGGTAGTTTGATGGATGGCGCGTTTTGAAATAGCTCTTCGAGGGTGGCGCGCGGTAGCGAGCCGACGTCGCCTGAGAACAGGGCTTGGCTGGCGCTGCGCGCGTGGGCCAGGCCGGTCGCGCCGTGTAGGAGCTCGGTCATGTGCTCGGCGAGTGCGCGGTGTGCGCTGCGTGCGCCGGGGTTCTGTTCGTGCTCGGCGCTCAGCCGCACGATCTCTTCGTGCGGGAGGAAGCTGAAGATCTTGAGGTACTTGAGCACGTCCGCGTCCGGCGAATTGAGCCAGAATTGGTAGAAGGCGTACGGCGAGGTGCGGTCTTCGCTGAGCCAAATCGCGCCTGTTTCGGTCTTGCCGAATTTGCTGCCGTCGGCTTTGGTGACCAGCGGCGCGGTCAAGCCAAAGGCCTCGGCATGATGCTTTCGGCGAATCAAGTCGATGCCGCCAACCACGTTGCCCCACTGATCGGAGCCGCACACTTGCAGCGTCACCGCGTGGTGATCGAACAGGTGCAAGAAGTCGTACGCTTGCAGCAGCATATAACTGAACTCGGTGTAGCTGATGCCTTGCTCGCGATTTTGCAGGCGGTCGCGCACTGAGTCCTTCTGGATCATCATGTTGATCGAAAAGTATTTGCCGACGTCGCGCAGCACTTCCAGGTAGCCGAGGCCCTTGAGCCAATCGGCGTTGTTCAAGATCACGGCTGCGTTCGGGCCGTCGAAGTCGAGCAAGCGCTCGTAGATCACGCGCTGCCCCGCGACGTTCGCTTCGACCTGCTCAAGAGACAGCAGCTGGCGCTCGGCGTCCTTGCCCGACGGGTCGCCGATCATCCCCGTTCCCCCGCCAGCGATCACGACCGGCCGATGGCCCGCCTGTTGAAAGCGACGCAGCAGCAACAGCGGCACGAGGTTGCCGATCGTCAGTGAGTCTTTGGTCGGATCGAAGCCGCAGTAGACCGCTCGCGAGGTCGTCAAGTGGGCGCGCAGGCCGTCCGGATTCGTCTGCTGGTGAATGAGGCCGCGGAAGGCGAGGTCGTCGAGCAATTCCATCTTGGGGGGAGCGGAATATATCATCCGCTGACGCGCCGCCTCATTTGCGAGAGAACAGCCCAATAACGCCCGCGAAGCGCGCTCGAAATGCCTCGCGCGCTTAGTGTCCGAGCGCGCGCGAACACGCGCGCAAATCGCGAATTGTCAGCGAGATCCGGAGTTGCGGCCGAGTGCCTGGCCTGTTCCGGCTCGTTTACGCGCTGTGTCGTGCAATGTCGTGATCAGCAACCCGCACTCCATACATCTCACCGCGGCGGGGCACGATAAACCCGCCGGTCGGAGACCTATGAAGCGCTCGATTCTGACCATCCTGATGGCGGCGCGTGCCAAGTGATCGCGGCCGAGGATGCGACCGCACAGCTTTCGCTCGCCGGAAGGCTGCGTCCGCATAACGTACCCGACCGAAGCTGGGCGGGCGCTTCGAGCTCCTTGGGGCGCTCGTCAGCCAAGAATTCGCAAAACTCGCGGTCGAGCCGTCCTGCGTCAGGCATCGTCCCGTTCGAGTCGCTTTCCGAAACTGAGCGCAGCATCTTCGCTGAACCCGATTCGCTCGTAGAACGCGACGGCCTCGACATTCTCGCGGCGGATTTGCAGATTGATCTTCGAGCAGCCAAGGCTCTGAAGCCGATGCTGGGCTTCTTCCATCAGCGCGCGGCCGAGTCCCCGCCGCTGAAACAGCGGATCGACAGCAAGGTAGTTGATCCAGCCTCGGTGACCGTCGTAGCCGGCCATGACGCTGGCGACGAGCTCGCCGTCGATCGTTCCGACGAGAAAGAGCTCCCTCTGAACTCGCCGCTTGCGAGCGATGTCTTTGTGGGGATCATTCCAGGGCCGAAGCAGGCCGCAGCGCGACCAGAGCGCCACAACGGCCTCCTCATCGATGTCTTCGAACGACCGGATCTGCATGCAACCTCAGGGCTCCAACGTATCAACGGTTTTGTCAGCTTCAAACTTCGCTCAGTCATGCGACAGCGTGAAGCGTGTAGATTCGATGGAGAAACGATGAATAGGGCAGCGCTAGATGAATACGGCAGCGCTACTGATGACCTGCGAGTGCGAGCAGGTTGCGCGCGGCTATCGCCATCAGCACGAACGTGGACAGTGCGAACACCACGAACCGCAGCGGCACGAAGTTTACCGTCGCTTGCACCAGCGAATGAAGCACACGGAGCCCGACGTACGCCCACGCGAGACCCACAGCGAGCGGGTCGACCACACCCACCAGATAACTGTAGAAGGCGAGCGCGTAGAACACGGTGGGTTGTTCGTGCAGGTGATTGTAGTTGTCGGCAACCTGCTGCACGCTCGTCGGTAGTGCATCGATGTCGCTCTTGCGCTTGATCATCCGCGGATCGATGCGCGCTCTGCGCATGGCCGGCAGGCGCGTCGCGTACAGCCAGCCCCACATCACGAAGCTCCACACCACCAGCGCCAAAACCGGCGTGAGAATTCCCGCTCGCATGGCGCGCAGCATACTCGTTGCCCGATGACCTGTGCTAGCGTTCGAAGGCGTGCAGGGTCGCGGCAGCAAGCTGTTCCGAGCGGTGGTGGTCAGCGGCGCCGCGTTGGCTTGCTCGCGCCAGCGCGCTCCCTCGGGCCCGGCAGCCTCGCACTCGGAGCTTGCTGAGGCGGCGACGCCGGAACCTTCGAGCCAGGCGGCGACGCCGAGCGCGCTCGCGGTGCCCAGCGCGCCCGCTGAAGCGGTTCGGGCTACGCCGCAGCCGTCGGCGTCCGAGTCGCCAGCAACCGCAGCCACTGACCCGCCCGCGAATGCGCGTCATGCGAGCAAGAAGAAGCCCTGCGCGCCCGGCTCGGAAATTCCTTTTCCTCCCTGCGCGTACATCCTGTGAGCCCCGCGCAGAAGGAGCGGAAGAGCGCTCGCAGGCAGCGAACCGCGGCGTTGCTCGAGCGAATCCCGTGGGGCGATCCGTCACTGCGGGCGCTGCCCGACCCGCTGCGCGTCGCCATGGCCAAACATTGGGCGCGCAGGGCGCGCAGCGAAGCGCACGTCGGACAATCGTTGCTCGCGCTGGTGCCGCGCGTTCGCGCCGTCGGCGGAAGCCCGGTCGTCCTGCACTGGCTGGAGGTGGCCGGGCGCGACGAGGCGGTGCACTCAGAGCTGTGCCGCCGGCTGGCCGAGAGCTACGCCGGTGAGCGCGTGGAGCCCGCCGAAGCTCGCCCCGTGAAGTTGCCCGAATTCGGCTGCGATGACGAGCGCCTGGAAACTCTGCTGCTCGTCGCCGGGACGTGTTGCATCAACGAGACTCTCGCCACCGCGTGGTTGGAAGCCAACTTGGCGCAGTCGAGCGCGCCCATCGCGCAAGCCGCCAATCGCCTTCATTTGAGGGACGAAATCGACCATGCGCGGCTTGGCTGGGCGCATTTGGCGTCGCCAGCGGTCGACGAAGATTTGCGCGAAGCGTTGGCCGAGTGCGTGCCGCGTCTGCTCGCGGCCAACGTCGCCATCTGGCTTCGACCGGATGACTTCGTGCCGGCGGAAGGTGTGCCTGGCCACGGCGTGTGCGCATACGCGGACACCGTCGCCGTCATCGAACGCGCCCTGCAAGAGCTCGTCCTGCCCGGTTTTCGTCATGTCGGTGTGCGCGTCGATCTCAGCGCGCCGCTCGCGCTCTGATCCCCTCACAGATCGTCTTGAACCACCAGTTCGTCGACGACGTCGCGCAATACCTGGAGCCACTGGTGCTGACGAACGGCGCCGCACAAAACACGGCTACGCCGGCAGCCGCATCGGCCATCAAACGAAGCTCGAAGGCGCGGCGTCGACCTTCGACTACTCGAAGCTGAGCGGCGTCGGTAGTCGGGGCTCGCCGGAAGGCTGCGTCCGCACAACGTATTGGTGTTCAGCTGCGAAAGCCGGAGCGTAGCGAGGTTTTCGTCAGCTGCAACGCTGCAACACCGAGTTATCCGGCCTCACTCGGGGTACCTGAGCACAAATGCTCGGCAATCGGCGAGTGCCTTGTCCGGGTCTATGTCGGTGGATTCTACGTGCATTTTTTGCGGACCGATTCCAACCGCTCGGTACACGGATGCGCTGACCTCGCGTACGTCAAAGATCGAGAGGCGGCGCCGGTTCATCAAACTGAAAGTCGGCCAACCACGAGGTTAGTCCTGATGAGTCAACGCATTCGACGATGCAGTGCTCTGACCCGAGAACGTGGACGATCTCTGGCGATTCGATCCGGCATGCTCAGATGCCTTCCGGACAGGATCTCTGTGAGAGTATCGGCGTCCATCGACTGTGGTCCGGATAACGTACCGGCGTTCAGCTGCGGGCGCCACAGGGAGCGCAGCGACCGACAAGCCCGTCTGTTGCAACGCCTTTAGGCAGCGTCGTTCGATGGTCGCCACTGGAGGCGCAACTCCTTGCGAGTGTCGGCGCAATCCCTCAAGTACAAGTTGATGAGGGTCTGGTAGGGCATGCCGACGCGCTCGCCAAGGGCCTTGAAGTAGCCGAGGGTTTGTTCGTCGATGCGGATCGTGACCTGCTTCTTCAACCGCTTGGCGTAGGGATTACGGCGTGCATTGGAAAAGTCGTAGTGTTTTCTCATTTGGGAACCCGTTGGGAATAGAGAGACCTCTCTGAACGGTCAGCTTTGCGGGCGGTGATGATCCGAATGATGCTGCCGCTTTTGCGATAGCAGTGACAAGCAACGAGGGTTCGAAGGCTCGAGCTAAGGCCAAGCAATACGAATCGATGCTCGTCGTCGGAGTGGTCAGGATCGTCGATAAGCAGCGCGGCGTCGTCCAAGAAAACGGTCTGCGCCTCCTCGAACGAGACGCCGTGCTTCTGCCGGTTGGAACGGTTCTTCCTGTCGTCCCATTCGAACCTGAGAGCAGCCACCCCGACAGTGTACTTACATTGTAGGGGAGAGCAAGTCGCGTGGGCCTCTACTTCTCGCCCGCCTAACGTATCCCGTGTTGAGCTGCGGCCGACAGCTTCAACACGCTGTTGGGCGGCCGAGGTAGGCATTGCCTTTGTGAGCGCAGCTAGAAACAAGGTGCCCGAATCCGTGGCTCTCTCGCAGCCTAAAGAAACTCATCGCCTGTGCGGAGCGGTTATGCTGTTTCAAGTTGTCACCACGCTCGAGGAGCTGAACCGGGAGCCCACCGCATGAAACTTGTGTCCTACCCAACCTCACCGTTCGCGCGCAAAGTTCGAATCGCCGCGTTCGAAGTGGGGCTGACCGATCGCCTTGAAATCGTGGACGCGAATCCGCTAGCCGACGACGGTGTGGTGGCTAGGCATAACCCACTCGGGAAAGTACCGACGCTCGTTCTTCACGACCGCACACTCGTCGACTCTCCGTTGATCTGCGCCTACCTCGACACCCTTCACGGTGGCCCGAAGCTTCATCCGGACGGCGACTGGCGCACGCTCCAGCTGCAGGCGCTGGGCGACGGCATGATGGACGCCGTCGTGTTGCGGCGCCTGGAGACGCTGCGCCCCGAGTCGCTCCGCTCTGCGCACTGGATCGCGCGCTATGAGGCCGCGGTGCAGCGTACGCTGATTGAACTGGCCACTCACGTGAGCCCTCTGCCAGACGCCGTCACCATCGGGACCATCACTGTTGGTTGCGCGTTGGGGTACCTTGATCGACGCTACGCCAAGGTGAACTGGCGTGAGCGCGCGCCCGACCTTGCCGAGTGGTTCGAAGTCTGGAACGCCCGCCCGGCCGCCGCGGCGACGGCGCCACCTCCCGACCATCCCGGGGCCAGCGAAGCTCTGAGAAGCGGCGTCGACACTCCGCGCTGACCCCGCCGGGGATCTCGCCGGCGACAAGAGTACACGCTGCGACGGTTCGGAGTGCAGAATCTGACGCTACGGCGTGTCAACCTGTCCGCCTAGCGTATCACGGCTTCAGCGGCGAGCGCCGAGCGAAGCGAGGTGCTCGTCCGCTGCAAGCCGAATAGACCGCAGCCGCGACAGGGTATGCGGCGTTCAAGAGAAGCGCTCGCGAATCGTGCAAGCGCCAAAATTCGTTCAGCGTGATCGCAGCGAAGCGTTTGGTCCAGTCGGGTCCGAACTGCCAATCCGAGGTGAATAGAATCCGACCGCACGGAGAGGCGGCAACCAACCAGTTCAGGAGGGCCCGTGCGCTAGC
>DATCFJ010000784.1:0-7450 GCA_036509605.1 Polyangiaceae bacterium
TTGGCATTCACACCGGGCCTGTGGTGGCCGGCGTGATCGGTAAGCGGAAATTCATCTACGACGTGTGGGGCGACACCGTGAACACGGCCAGCCGCATGGAGTCCCACGGCGACCCCGGCACGATCCACGTGACCGAGGACACGCGCAACCTACTCAAAGACATGTACGAGCTCACCCCGCGCGGAGAAATCTCCATCAAGGGCAAGGGCATCATGCGCACCTGGTTCCTCGTCGGCCCACTAAAAGCCGGCCTCATGTCCCAAACCCAATTGCCCCAAAAAATCAGCGAACGCTAAATGATCGCGGCCTATTGCCCGACTTTGCAGCACACGCCGCAGTCGTACGCGTCGAGCAGCGGCAGGCCCATGCACATTGGGAAGCTGCACGCGTTTCCGCCCTGACTTCCGCAGCTCAGCTGGCAGACGCCGTTGATCTCGATCGAGTTCGGCGCGAGCACGGCGTGTCGTTGCCCGGCGGCTCATCGCTGGGGTCGGGGGTGTAGTACAGCCGGTCCTAATCGACGCCGTCCACGCAGTTGGCGATTGTTATCTGGTGGCGCCAATCGCGCGACCCTTCCCGCAGCCTCAATAGTGGGGACTCCCCAGCAATCGCCGGGCGCGCGGAAGGGCGTCGACTCGAAGCGCATCTCCGAAATCACGCATCTGACGTAGCGAGCGGTCGATGGGTGATCGGAACCAATGCCCCGGGGGGACCGCGGGCGGGTCGTTCCGCGGAGCTGCAGATGACGACGAGTGGGCATTGGTTGGCGGGGGTGTGGTTATTGGCTTCGTGCAGTGCGGGAGCAAGCTCGGGCGTCGAGGTGAGCGAGGCGACGCCGGTTGAATCGCAGAGCGAAGCCTTGGCCGTGAACGCGCTGAGCGCTGCACAGGCCAAGACCACGCTGCGCCTGATCGACAACATCTGCGGCGACACTTGGTGCGACGGCGACTACGACTTCGGCTTCCGGCGCCTGATCTGCAACAAGGCGGCCCATACTTGCACACTGACGCTGCAAGCTTTCCCCATTGAAGGGCTGCCAAGCTCGCAGGGCAGCTATTGGCGTTCTTGTAAGACACCGGGCTTTAGCGGCTTCGCGTCGCTGGTGAACACCGCGCCGAATGGCTATCAGTCGCTGAACGACGACTATTACGACGCGCTCAGCGAGTGCATCTCGCGGGTTCTTGGCAAATTCTGACAGTAGTGACATAGAACATCCCGGAACAAATCTAATGGCGGTCAGCGGTAGGCTTCGCCCAGCTCGCGAATGGCGGAGATCTTCTGCTCGAACGGCGTCCAATCGTCGCTTTCGGCGATGGCGCTCCAGACTCGTTCGACCTCGTCAATGACCAACGTGCACGGAGTCGCACGTTGAAAGTAAGCTTTGCTGAGTACGTCAGGGGCGGTCGGGGTGCGGCGTTCGAGCTCACCGCGCACGCTTTCGAACGCCGCAGAGGCATAGTGGGACGCGGCTGGGCCTGCAGCGGCGCGCGCGGCGCTCAGCGTGCCGCCAAACCAGTCGAAGAAGAATTGGTCGTAAGGCATGCCGCTCGCGGCGAGAAAGTCCCAACACAGGCTCGAGAAGCGCTGGTCGTCGTCGTAGCCGAGGGGCTCCAGACCCAAGCGGCGGTGCAAGAGCCGCGCGCGAGCTACGCTGAGCTCGTGCGGAAAGCCGCCGAGGGCGCCGCTCAACTGGGCCGCGTCCCCGATCAGCGTGAGGGCTTCGCCGAGCCGCGCTAGATTCCGCAGTACGGCGCGCGGTTGGCGCCCAAAGGCATACAAGCCCGAGCTGTCGAAGTACGCGGCGACGAAGCCCGAATCGTAGCGCGGTAGGAAACGATACGGGCCGTAGTCGAAGCTCTCGCCAGTGACGACCATGTTGTCGCTGTTCAGCACGCCGTGCACGAAGCCGGCGACCAACCAGGAGGCGCACAGCTCGGCCGAGCGACGGGTGACCTCACGCAGGAACGCGCTCGGCTCGTCGGGCTCCGGCCTCCGCTCGGGATAGAAATTCGCCCACGAATACTCGACCAAACGCGAGATTTTCGCGGCCTCGTTGAAGTACGCCAAGCGCTGAAACGTGCCTATCCGCACATGCGAATGGCTGAGCCGCACCAGCACCGAGGAACGAGTCGGCGAGGGCTCGTCGCCGCGCGTCAAGGCTTCGCCGGTCTCGAACAAGCTGAAGCTCTTCGAAGTGTAGACACCGAGCGCCTCGAGCATCTCGGTCGCCAGCACTTCGCGCACGCCCCCTTTGAGCGTGAGGCGACCATCGCCGCCGCGCGAGTAGGGGGTGCGACCGCTGCCCTTCGTGCCCAAGTCGAGCAGACGACCGTCGCCGTCTAGCACTTGCGCGAACAAGAAGCCGCGACCATCACCGAGGTCGGGGTTGTACGAGTCGAATTGATGGCCATGGTAGCGGAGCGCGAGCGGCGCGGGCAGGTTGTCGGGCAGCGCCTCGAAGCGCGCGAAGTGCGCGCTCCATTCTTCATCGCTCAAGCTGCCGAGCCCGACGCGCTCTGCCCAACGCTGATTGCGGAAGCGCAGGCGGTGCGCCGGGAACTTCGCGGCTTCCACGGCGTCCGCGAAGCCCTCTCCGAGCTCTAGGATACGCGGCGCTGGGCGATAGCTCGCTGCGGGGGGCATGTGCACGCGGGTACGGCTACAGAGTCGTTGCTTTGAACGTGTCGCACGCTTGCAGCGTGCCGTTGTCGAAACCCTTTTGGAACCAGCTCGCGCGCTCTGCGGCCGAGCCGTGCGTCCAGGTCTCCGGGCGCACGGTGCCGGTGGTCTCTTTCTCGATGTGATCGTCGCCGACTGCGGCCGCGGCGCCGAGCGCTTCTTGTACGTCACCCGCATCCAAGATTTGGCGCTGGCTCGTGGAGCGTGCCCAGATGCCGGCAAAGCAGTCCGCCTGTAGCTCGAGGCGCACGCTCAGACCGCTCGCGCCGAGTTGCTGAGATCTCCCGGCGCGCTCGACTTGCGCGGAAATCCCGAGCAGCTTCTGCACGTGGTGGCCAATTTCGTGCGCGATCACGTAAGCCTCGGCGAAATCGCCCTTGATGCCAAAACGCTGAGCGAGCTCGTTGTAAAACCCGAGGTCGATGTACACGCGCTCGTCGCTTGGGCAGTAAAACGGGCCAGTCGCGGCGTCGCCGTTGCCGCAACCGGTGCTGGTCGACCCAGTGAACAGCACCAGCTTGGCGTGGCGATAGATCTGACCGTTGTCCGCGAAAAACTTTTGCCAAGTGGCTTGTGTGTCGTCGAGCACGAATGCGACGAAGTGTCGGGGAGCGTCGCTGCCGCGCGCCGAGGAGGAAACGGTCGTGCCTGCGACGTGGGACGGGCCAGCGCCGCCCATCGCGCCGTGTACCAGGCTGTAACCTACGAAAAGAACGATCACCACCCAGCCGTACTTGAAGCGCAGCAGGAGCGGTAACAGGCCGAGCAGCGAGCCGCCGGCCATGCGTGAGCCGCCGCCCTGGCCGCGTTCGTCGATCAGGTCCGAGCTTTCGTGATCTTCGTCGTAGCGCATGACCCACGAAAACTGACCCGGCCCCCGCGCTGCGTCAAAGCTCGCCGCGTCGAAACATTTGCGTCTCGCGCGGCCGGCCGTGTGGCGGATCGCGCGCGCAGGCGCCGAATTTGCCCTACCATTCGGGGCAAACTCGGAAAACGCAGCTCTGGTTGCATCCGCGCGGACACCGAGCCGAAGCTCCGCCCGTACAGCCCTCACTCAGTTGATGATCCTAAGAACCCTTGCTTGCGCGCTCGGCGTGCTGCCTCTTTTGCTTTGTTCCGTCGCGCGTGCCGCCGATTCGGAAGGTGCGCGCGGGCTGCTTGCCGATGTGGATCGCATCGTGGCGGGCGAGGAGTCGGAGGGCTGGTTCGCCGACAGCGACGCGCTCCGCGAGATCGAGCCGGCGATCTTCGAATCGATGTGTCGAACCACGCAAGACGCCCGTGCCGAGACGTTGCAGACACTGCGCGAGCGGAGCGCCGCGGCCGGCGACGCGCGCGCCTTGTTCGCTGCTGCGGGGCACGTGACCGAAGGCGTGCAGCGCGCGTTGAGCGTTGAGCGTCAGCGTCAGGCGCTCGAGCGAGCGGTGGCTCGCGCTGATGCGGAGTGCCCGTTCTGGGTTCGCCCCGGGCTCGGCTTCAAGGGGCGTCAAAGCGATCGTCAGCGCTTCACGTTGAGCCTCGAAACCGCGGGCAACGTTCAGCTACGACGCACACTCGGGCGGTTCGCCTTCGGCGCCGGGGGCTGGGGCAGAATCCTGCCGGGCTATGGCATCAACGACACCTTCACGCTCCTCGCGGGCGTGGAGCTAGGTGGCGGAGCCATGGTCCGGCCCAACACCGGCGCGTCGCAATTCATCATCAACTATTTCCCCGCCATCCCCGTGCTGCTGCGCGTTCACCATCGCACCTGGCATTACGACATCGAGGCCGCCCCGGTAGCGCTGTTCCAAGCCGACAATATCTCGCTCAGCTACGGCTTCCGCGTGGGCGGGGGGCTCGGCTTCTCTGCGCTGCGCCGCCACAACTTCCTGCCCTGGGCCGGGCTAGCCGCTAGCTACGAGCACTACTTCGAGGGCGGCGGCCGAGCCGCAGCCGAGTTCTTGCGGGCGGATTTGCGGGTCGGCTTCGTCTGGGATCCGAACTAGGCTCGACTTGGGCGGGAATCACGAGCTCGTTTTGTGCTGGATGCCCCCACTCCATCCGTCCTCGCGCTACGCGCTGCGGCGCCCGACAGACAGCAATGGGTTCACGATTCATTGAAGCGCCAGAGATGCGCTTTACCGTGTGCCGCCCGAGCTTGTCGTCCACGATGAGTCGAATCGTGCCGGTCGGCACCAGCCTCCGGATGATCAACGCGGTCAAGATCGCCCCGACCTCGTCGGTGGCCCAGCGCCCTCGCGAGAAGAAGCGGTGAAAGCTGCTGATGTGCTTGTTGCCGACAGCGCCCGCTGCTCGCACTACCTAGGTGATCGTGTGGCGACGCAGGTCAAGAACCCAGCCCGTCATCAACGTCGCGAAGTTGTTCATCGACGGTGAGGTGAAACATCCGGCAAAGCCTTGCAGTAGCAAGGAGAAGCTGCTTACGATACTTGCGTCCGGCACGATCGCTCCTGTGAAAACGGTTGGTGTGGTAAACCCCGTCTTTGCAGAAATCGATCTCGATGGATACTCCTGACTCACTCGGCTTGCGGTTTGAGTCGGGGTTTATGTGCGCCGCGACGGCCCCTCCCGCGGCGCGCGAAGCGCGAAGCTTGGGAGGGGCGGCGGCACGCGCAGGCGGCGTAGCCGACGAGCATGGCGCGGGGTGGGCACCCCTCTAAAAAAGCGCCCAAGTCGAGACTAGTCACGGACCACAAAAAGCGAAAACCCGGCTTCGGGTGCCCGGTTTTTAGTCTGGCTCTGGTCTCTTATCGTCGGGGCGGGCAGATTCGACGCCCGCCATCACAGAGGGCTGTCCTGGCTACCACGCCCATCCGCGGGGTCAGGCAGCCGCGCGGTAGTCATGGTGAAGGCCTCCAAGCACCGGAACAGCAATGACACCTGCAGGATCGGTGCGCCCCTTGAGGACTCGCGCAGTCGGCACGCACTGTCCGGTCCCCTGATGCGGGCGGGCGGTGTTGAAATACCGAAAGCAATACTCCTCGAGCACCTGACTGAGGTGCCGTTCGCCGAGAACAATAATGTTGTCGAGACACTCGCGACGCACGCTGCCGAGAAATCGCTCGCAAACAGAATTCATGAGCGGAGCTTGGACCGCCGTCCGAAGAACGCGGATGTCGGCGCCCTTCGCGGCGCGGTCGAAGTCGGCACCGAACTTACCGTCGTTGTCTCGGATGATGAGCTCGGGCCCGACGCCGAAGGGCGTGGCCTCCCGCATCTGCTGTGCCGTCCACTGCGCGGTCGGGTGCCGCGTACCGCCGACGTGCACGACGCGCTTGGCATTGATATCCACGATGAAGAACGCGAAGATCGGACGAAACCAAACGTCGTACACCTGCAAAAAGTCACACGCCCACACGGTGTGGTTGTGCAAGAACGTGTGCCAGCTCTGCCCGCGCGGCGGCAACGGCCGACGGCTTGCTCGGATGTGCTGTTGGATCGTGCGTTTCGCGACGTGAATCCCAAGCTTGAGGAGCTCGCCGCGAATACGCTCGGCACCCCAAAGTCGATTCTCTGTGGCCATGCGTGGAATGAGGTCGACGACGTCCGGCGAGACGCGAGGAGCCGGCGGCTGGGACTTCCAACGCCACAGCAAGCGAAAGCCCTCGCTGTGCCAGCGAAGCACCGTCTCCGGCTTCACGAGCAGCAGCGCCTCGCGCCACCCTCGGAAGCACGGCCGCGAGCAGCGTGATCAGGCCGCGCTCATGTGGCTGGAAAACTGGTCTCTTCACTTTCCTTGCTGCAACGGCCGCCTTTATTCACTCATCGGTCAAAGTGCTCAGGCCGATGCGCACAATTCGTCCCCGCCGCTTCAGCGCCCCGCACGCCTCCGCTCGGCGCCGTCTCGCATTTCGAGCCCACCACGGCGCAACGAAAACTCGAACTGACCGACTCCGGGATCAAGGCCGAGCACGCCAAAGCATAACGGCCCGCCTTGCGCGCGCCGCGTGCCGCGCTCCAGCGCGATTCGCCGCCTGCGGTCTCCCGCGCCTTGCACGATCGCGGCCCGCGCATTTAGCACGACTGCTTCGACGCCTTGTGGGACGCTGTCTTTCGGTGCACCTTTTTTCTTGCTCTGTGCAGCGTCGGCGCAGGAGGATGGCTGCTTCTTGGTGTCGAAACTGGCGTGCTGTTGAGCTAGAATCCGGCGTATGCTAGTCATCCGTTTTTTGGGGGGAGTTGGGGTTTGTGTGCTGCTTTCCGGTTGCGGCAGCTCTTCATCGGGCGATGGTCCCGGCAACGGCCGAGCAGGGAACAGCAACGGAGGGAGCGGCGGTGCGCAGAGTGCGACGGGTGGCCTAGGTGCGGGCGGTGCATCGACTGGCGGTGCATCGACTGGCGGTGCATCGACTGGCGGCGCATCGACTGGTGGCACGGCAGGGGCGGCGTCGACGAAATCGGGCACGGTCACGTTCTCGTCGTTCCATGGGAACAGGATGGGATCGCTAGGCGCTGCTTTCGACAACGGTGGGACCTCGCCTTGTGTGGACACGCAGGCCGGCGCCTGCACGATCTCGCTCTGCGATGTCTCTGCTCCTGCTCCCACGCTCGTCTCCGCTGGAAGCATAACGTTCACCAGCCCCGACTTGGCGGGCAGCGCGACCGCAACGCCAGACGTCAACCGCGTGTACACTTCGCAGTTTAACTTCGTCACCGGGGGCTTTCTCGGGGGCGAGCGCGGCACGTTCAAAGCGACCGGTGGAGATGTGCCCACGTTCGAAGCGGACCTCGGTTTTCCATTGGTGCTTTTGCTGAGTAAACCTGTGGCGAC
>DATCFJ010000785.1:0-10929 GCA_036509605.1 Polyangiaceae bacterium
CCGGCACTCATGGCCGGCCCGTCCGGTGCGAGCGCGGCCACGCGCACGCCGCGCGCGATTCCGGCATCGAAAGCCACCACCTCGAGGCCGAGCCACGGCCCGCGTCGCATCGGCACCCCGCGCAGGAAACCACGGATCGCAGTCACGGGAGCGGCATAGGGCACGAGCGTACAGCCTGTCTTGTCGCTCGGCGCGCAAGCTCGCGCCACCACGGCCACCACCTCGCCCTTGTCGTCCACCAGCGGCGCGCCGATGTCGATGGGCCTGGGCGCGAACGGCAGTTCGAGCGCGTCTGCCAGCTCCGCGCTGTCTCCGCCGCGCAACGTGCTCTTGGCTTTGACAGTGAGATCGGAGGTGCCGAGTTTGGCGTTCACGTAACCGACCGCATGCAGCTTGCTGCCGGCGTTCGGCGTCGGATCGTGTGACGCCTTCAGGCCCGCATGCCGAGCGTCACCCTCAGGGGTTAACAATGCAAGATCCCAGGCGCGGTCGGAATAGCTGATTTTGACGTGAACTACTTGGCCTTCCGGGTAGCGCGCGTCGATCTGGTTGCCGTGCGTCAGGGGTGACAGCGCGGTCAGGATGCGGCCGTCACCGCTGAGCAGGGTACCGATGCCAATTGGCTTGCCCGCGCGCTCGAGCTTCACCACGCCGTACAGCGCGGCTTCGACTGGGTTCTTTGGCGCTGGCAGCTTGGCCTCCGGCTTGACCGGGGGTACTGCAACTGGCGCACCGGGGGCGGTCGGCGGCGGAGCGCTGAGCGCGCCAGGAGAGGCAGCGAGCGGTGCGGGCAGCGGCGGCGGCGCAACCTTTGGCGCAGCGGATGCTAGTGGCGACGCTGGAGTCAGCGGCTTCGGCGCGGGCGGCGCTTTCGGCGCTGCGGGCTTTGCGCTCGCGTCATTGGGCGCTGCCTGCGCGATGACCGGGAGCGCTAGTGTTTGGCACAGGATTACGGGGAGAAGGAGCGTTCGCGCTTTCACGGTCTCGCAGCTTAGCGCCAAACCGGGCGCGCGGCAGAGGGCCTCAGGATTGCCGCGAAAGCTTACGGATCCCCTGCGCTTCCGCGACGATTACCCAGTCCGCGCGGCCGCAGAACAGGCCCGTTTCAACCACCCCGGGCACGCTCCGAAGCTCGCGGTCCAAGGCTGCCGGAGCGTCGATCGGAGCGACCGCGAGGTCGTAAATGTAGTTGCCCGAATCGGTGATCACGGGCGCGCCAGAGCGCAGGCGCAGCGTCGGCTGGCCGAGATGGCTGAGCGCTTGGCGCGTGGTCAAGTGCGCGAAGGTCAGCACCTCGACCGGCACGGCCCACTTCTCACCTAAGCGCGTGCTCCGCTTCGAGGCGTCCACGATGATGGCGTTTTTCCTGGACGCGAAATTGACGATCTTCTCGCGCGTGTGCGCGGCGCCGCCGCCTTTGATCAAGTCGAGCGCGTCGCTCACTTCGTCCGCGCCGTCGACGCACAGATCAATCGTCCACGGGCCGCTGTCGTCGAGCAAGGGAATGCCGTGCTCGGCGGCGAGCGCCCGGCTCTGCTGGCTCGTCGGAACACAGCTGAAGCGCCGCCCTTCACGCACGAGCTGCCCCACCGCTTCGATGAAGAAGCGCGTGGTCGACCCAGTGCCCAAGCCGAGCACGCCAGCTTCGGGGAGTAGCTCGAGCGCGGCCAGCGCAGCGCGTTTCTTGGATGCGTCGTCGCTCATCGGACGAGCCTATCATTGCTCCGCACTCGCTACACCTGACACTCGGGGCAATAGTGCGTGGAACGCGTGGCGATCACGATGCGCCGAATCGGTGTGGCGCAAACTGGGCACGGCAGCCCCTTTCGCGCGTACACCTTGCGTTCGTTCTGATAGCCGCCATCCGAGCCATCGGGCGACACGTAGTCGCTGATGCTGGAGCCCCCGGTCGCTATCGAGCGCTTCATCACGCGCTTGGCGGCGGCCACGATCTCGTCGCATTCGCGCGCGGTTACGCGCCTTGCGCTGCGCCTCGGCCGCACCTTGGCCAAGAACAGTGCCTCGTCGGCGTAGATGTTGCCGATGCCGGCGATCACTGCTTGGTCGAGCAGCAGCGTCTTGATTGGGATTTTGCGAGCTCGCGCGGCCTCGAATAAATCCTTGCCGGTGGCGCTCAAGGCGTCGACGCCGAGCTTGTCGAGACGCGGATCGTCCGCTCCGGCCTCGAGCAGCAGGACCTTGCCGAATTTCCGTACGTCGCGGAACAACACGGAGGGCCCACCGTCGCGGAAGTGGAAACTCAGGTGGGTGTGGGCATCCGCCTTGAATTCGCGCAATGCCTCGGGCGGTAGCGAGCCACGGGTTTTGGCCGAGAACAGTCGAACGCTGGTCACCGCGGACGAAAAAAGCTGCCCCGTCATGCCCAGGTGCAGCAATAGGCGGTGTCCGTCATCCAGCTCTGCCAGCAGGTATTTACCGTGGCGATTCAGCGCGGTGACGGTGCGCCCCGCCAATCGTCGCTGCAGCGTTTCTGGTTTGGTGAGAAAGAAATAGCTGTCGCGCGTGGTTTCCACGCTGGCGATGGTTCGTCCGACTAAGATCGGAGCGAGCCGACGACGCGTCACCTCGACTTCAGGAAGCTCAGGCACCGGGGCAGTATAGCGTCGCGCTTTTCGGGGCCTGGAATCGTGCGCAGATGTTTCTCGATCCAGCGTGGCGGGTCGCCGGAAAAGTCGAGATAACGGAGATCCTACCGTAAAGCTTCGACTTTCCCGGCGGCCCAACCAAAGACGGCGTGTGAAGGATCTTGCGGAACCGTCTGGGGTGGACAATGATTGTCGTGGATCCCCTGACGCGGCTGTCCCCCCCGGCCCGCAGGGGTTTCCACTTTTGTGGGTCCGATCTCAACGCGGGCTCTTCGGTTCGGGTTCCTTGCGCAGGATGTAGAAGAAGTCGCGTTTCTCTTTTTTGCGGAGGTACTCGTCGTCGGAGTACTCGAAGCCCGGTGCGATTGGCACGGGATGCAGCACGCTGGTGCGTCCGATCGGCTCGAAGGTGACGAACTTTGGATACGACCAATTGACGTCGAGCTGCGCGACGTCCGTTGCGCCGGCGTGATGCAGCCCATCGGCTAGCACGCGCGCGGACGTGTGATTGGTGATCGCGACGAATAGAACGCTGCGCTCCGGATTGAGGCCGATCCCGGAGCGGCGGATCACTGTTTCGCCGTCCACGGTCGAGCCCCACTTCTTCAGGCCGGCACCGGCTTGCAAGCCCGCGTGCAGCTTGTCGTTCTCCCACATGCACTCGGGCGTCTGGCGAAACCAGAGCATGTCGTCTTCGCCGCTCTGCAGCTCGGGCCAGCTCGCGATCCTGAGTGAGCCGTCTTTGTACAGGGCAATCGTGCAGGCGCGCGGCTTGGGTTTGGCGATAGTCACGCCGTCGAGCTTCATGCCGTAGCCGCCGTGCTCGGTCATGAAGCCACCGTTGAACGCGGCGAGCAGCTTTGCTTGGCTCGCTATTGGGATCCTGCCTTCGCGAAGGTACTTCTTGGCTTCGTCGGAGTCTGGTTGTGGTTCTTGCGTGCCAGCGACGGGGAACAACTCGACCTGCTTCAAGTCGATCGCGATCACGAACACCTCGGCCCACGAGCGGCCCTTATCCGGGTGCAGCAAGGTCTTGAGCATGCGCGGCGGCTCTTCCGGGTGCCGCGCGTCGCGCACGCCCACCCACTCGCCGTCGCCCGGGGCCGACCAATCTTTGAGCGCAGGTCCGGGATTGTCGAGCTTGAACGGAGGCGGAGCATCCGCGGGTGGCGGCGCGCTCGAGCTCGCGACGCGCGCGGCCGATGGCGCGACCGTTGCGCTCGGCACGTTCCAGTACGCTTTTGGCAGCTCGTCCTTCTTGAGCACGCGGTTGACGCGATCCTCAGCGCCGTACACTAGGTCCTCGAGCTTGGCGACGGTATTGTCGCCGACGACCGCGCGTAGCGAATTGGCGACCAACGGCCCGGCCCAGTCGAAATGGTGAACCGCATACCAAACCAGCGCCACGAGCAGCACGCCGCCACCGAGCAACCAAAGCAGAACCCGCGTGGACCGCGAGGGCTTTTTGGCCGCTTTCGGCTTCACTTCTTGGGTGGCTCGGCGCGCCATGACACAAGGCCCGGATAGTAGAGGAAGGTCCTCCTGCCAACAGTCTCGCTCTAGATTTGTTCAAGCGTGACCCGTGACGGCGCGGTCTGGTGTAAGACAGGCGGCATGCGGCTCGGACAGATGCCCTTGCTTTGGGTGCTGGCAGCCGTTTTCTCGTGGCTAGCTCCAACGGCTGCACGAGCGGTCGAAGGTGACGCACCTTTGGTGTTGCAATCGCCGCCGGATTTGTCTGCCTTCGTTGGGCGGCCCATCACCGGCATCCAGGTGGTCACCGAAGGCGCCCGCTGGGTCCAAAGTCCCAAGCTAGAGCACGCGCGCGTTGGTCAGCTGTTGACCGCCGATCTGGTGCGGCGCGCACTCGACGAGCTGGGTGACACGGGGCGCTACGCCGACTTACGCGCGGCAGTGGAAGCCGATCGTGACGGCGTGCGGCTCGTCCTGACCGTCGAGCCTAGGCGACTGATCGCCAGCATTCGCGTCTCCGCGGGCCCGGTCGACCAGGAGGAAGTGCAGCGAGCCGCGGACGCGCGCGAGGGAGGCGCCGTCACAGCGGCCGAGCTGCAGGCGATGCAGGGCCGAATTCTCGCTCTATACGTGCGCCGTGGCTACGCGCACGCGCGCGCCGTCGTCGAGGCCGTGGACACAGACGACCCAACGTCGATCTCCCTAACCATCGAAGTTGTAGCGGGGCCTCCCACGATCATTGCCGTCAGGCACTTCGGTGTTTGGCCCGATCCGCAAGCGGCCGGCATGGCCGAGGCGCTATCCGGATACGACGTGAATGCCGGCGACCGTGCCGACGAAGACGCGCTCGCTGAGGCCGACCGCGCACTCGAGGCGGACCTGAAGACGCGCGGCTTTCATCGCGCCAAGGTTTCGCACGCTTTGTCGGGCGCACCGTCGACCGCGCTTCAAGTTTCCATCTACGCCTACGCCAAAGTCCGTTTCCGCTTCGAAGGCAATCGCCACTTCGATTCCGCGCAGCTCGAGAATGTGCTCGACGTCGAGAGCGCGAGCGATCTGTCGCCGTCTGCGCTGGTGGAGAGAATCGACAAATTCTACCGAGAACGCGGCTTCTTCGACGTCGAAGTGAGCTTCTCCGAGCGCGGCGAAGTGTCCGATCCGGTCCAGGACGTCGTCTTCACGGTGCGCGAGGGCGCGCTCGTGCACGTCGTGGCGCGCGAGTACCCGTGCTTGACGGGCGAGCGTACACCGCAAGAAGTCGGCAGCGAGATCGACAGCTTCCTCGCCGAGTTGCCGAACGGTCGCCTGTTCGACGCAGTGAATCCGGAGGTCGTCGATGACCTTCAGGGCCCCACATCCGAGACCGGCGCGCGGCCGGCTCCGGATCAGTTGAGCCCCTGGGCCGTGTACGCGCCAGAGGTCTACGACCGTGCGATCAAACACGTTCAAGACCTGTATCGTTCCGAGGGCTACCTGTCCGCGAACGTCGGTCCGGTGCAGGTGTTGCGGCGCGCGTGTGCGCCCCGATCACCGGCTGGGCAATGTGTGCCGCTGGGCCCTTCGCGGCGCCCGGTCACCGCTTGTCGTTATGATCGCATCGGGCTGCCGCTCGAAGAGGCGCCCGTCGACCCGACGTTGTCGTGCATTCCGGATCCGAAGCACGGGGTTCGCTGCGAGCCGTCGCTGGTGCTGCATCTGCCGATCAAGCTCGGGCCGCGCGCCACTCTTTACGATCTTGGCTTCGAGGGTAACCGAGCCATCGTCGAAAAGGAGCTGCAGAAAGTCGCCGATATTCCACTCGGAACGCCGGTTTCGCAGGTCGAGATCGAGAAGGCACGGCGGCGCGTGCTCGACGAGTACGCCGAGCGTGGCTTTGCCTTCGCGGAGGTGGAGACAGCCCTGGATTTGTCGCTCGACCACACGCGGGCTCGCGTGCGCTTCATCGTCAGCGAGCGCGAGCAGGTGCGGGTTTCGAAGATCGTCGTTCACGGCGCGGAGCGCACGAGCGAAAGCTTGATTCGCAGTCGCGTCGCGCTGGACGATGGCGGGCTCTACCAACGCAGCTTGGTGCGCAAGACCGAGGAGCGCTTGGCGACCCTCGGCGTGTTTTCGAGCATCAGTGTCGGCTTCGAGGATCCTTACGTGCCGGCGCGAGAAAAGGTGGTGGTGATTCAGCTCGCGGAGCGCGTCCCACAGTACCTCGACGTACGTCCCGGCTTCAGCACGGGAGAGGGCTTTCGCGTCTCCTTCGAGTACGGCCATCGGAACTTGGGTGGGCAAGCCATCTTGCTCACGTTGCGCTCACAGCTCGGCTACTTGCCGACGGCGTTCATCCTCGAGAGCGACGTGCAACAGAAGTACAATGAGCTCCACGTAGGCGAGCGTCTCGAACGACGCGACACCGCGACCGTGGAGTTTCCGAACATCGGGCTCGGTCCGCTATTCCGGCTCAGCGTCGAAGGCGTAGACGTTCGAGATAACGCCCGCGACTACGGCTTGAGCAAGGACGCCGGCATCGTGACGTTGTCTTTTCGCCCTGATCGCCGGGTGTCGGTGCAGCTCGGCGCGTCGCTCGAGCGCAACTACGCTCAAATCTTCGGCGACAATCAGAAAGACGCGCTGAAGTGTTACCTGCAGGACCATCCAACACAGCAGGCTTTGTTTCGCGTGCCCCAAGGCGTGTCGATCGCCCTCGCGCAAAGGCTCGGTGTCACCTGGGATCGCCGCGACAACCCGCTCGACGCGACCAGCGGTACGTTCCTTTCGGCGAGTATCGAGCACGTGCATGCCAATCCGATCGACACCAGCACGTCGCAAGACACCGGTTGCGCGGGCGCCGCGCCGGTCACGACGGGCAAGCCGTTGATCGATCCGTTCCAATCGGTGCCGAGTGATTTCTTGCGCTACACGAGTCGCGTCGCGGGCTACGTTCGACTGAATGACAAGGGTCTCGCGCTGGCCATGAGCTTCCGTTGGGGACTCATCCAACACTTACTGGCGGGCTCTCAGACCTACCCGGATCGTTTGTTCTTCATGGGTGGCGTGGATTCACTGCGAGGGTTCCTGCAGGATTCGCTTGTGCCGCAGGACATCGCCAAGCGCTTGCTGAACCCGAGCTCCGGCTTGGTCCTCAATGACGTCGTGATTCGCGGCGGCGACGTCTTCGTGAATCCGCGCGCCGAGCTGCGCATCCCGGTGGGCAGCAGCGTCGAGACCGCGCTCTTTCTGGATGCCGGTAATCTGTGGACCGATCCAGCGCGCGTTCAACCCTTGGATCTGCGTTACGCGGTGGGAACTGGGCTGCGGATTGCGACGCCGATCGGTCCGCTGGTCTTCGACTATGGCTTCAACGTCGACCGCGTCCTGGATGACTTTTTCCCAAAACGAGAAAACCAGAGATTCTGGGAAGACTTCGGCGCGTTCCACTTCAGCATCGGCCTCTACTGACACGCACTTACACGGTGACGAATTTTTGACACCCTGAGCTTATGCATGCGGGCCGGGTGCCGTTCTGAATCGTTGCTGCATGGTCCGTTCGAAGCCTCCGGGAGCCTCTGCTATTCACGAGGCCGTCACCTGCCGACCGCCGAGCTCGGCGAGTCGCGACCTGCCTAGCTCGGTCACGCAGCCTATCGCGCGCCCAGTGCCCTCTGAGGTTCCGCACGGTTCCGCCTCGAGCGTGCGCGACATCACGGTCAGCGACCTGGACGTGGTGTTTCAGCCCATCGTGGACTTGTCTAACGGCGCGACTTTCGCTCACGAAGCACTAACGCGCTGCAAGTGGCCGGAATTCAAGAACCCCATGAAGCTCTTCGCGCAGGCGCAAGAAGAGCGCTGCTGCGGCAGCCTGGGACGCAAGGTGCGCGAAGTCGCGTTCGCGCGCTGCACGGACGCACCGCTGTTCGTGAATCTGCACCCGCACGAGCTCGACGAAGGCTGGCTGGTTCGCCCCGACGATCCGCTATTTTTTCACGATCGCCCAGTCTATCTCGAGATTACCGAGTCGGCGGCGTTCACGTACTTTTCGTTGTGTGTAAATGTACTCAAAGAGATCTGCTCGCGCAGCGGCGCGTTTTTAGTCGTCGACGACTTGGGCGCGGGGCATTCGAACTTGAAGCGCATTATCGATCTCGAGCCGCACGTCGTTAAGCTGGATTTGGCCTTGGTTCGCGGTATCGAGAAGAGCAAGCGCCAGCAGATCTTGGTGCGCCAAGTCGTTTCGTTGTGCCGCGAGCTTGGCGCGCGTGTCGTTGCCGAGGGTATCGAAACCGAAGACGAGCTCTCGGCAGTGATCGATACCGGCGCGCAGTACGGACAAGGCTATTTGTTTGCGCGCCCGGCGTTTCCAATCCCCAAGGTGAGCTGGCCAGTCAAACGCAAGATCATTGCCTAGTGTTTTCAGGACTGACTCAGCTGTCTCTGCCGATTTTCGTCGCCGTGCGACGGCCGTTTCCGGCGACAAGCGGCCAAACTCCGAAGTAGCAGGATGTATGTGAGTGCACGCTAAGCCAGCAGGGCGGAGCATGTGCGCTCTAGCTGTTTCGGCTCGATTCCCAAACGGCGGAGCAACGTCGTAGCAACGTCGCTGCGATTGAAAGACGTGGCATGCGCGCGTTGACATCGGCGGTGATCGGGAGTCCGATAGCTAGTTGGGATGAGTTCCGTTGCGCTCGCTAGCCATCTGCACTCGACGCAGTCCGAGGATAGCTGTAGCGACCTGAACCAGGTCGTTGCCCGTTTGGAGCAGTCCATCGCGCGCGCGGTTGGGCACTACGTTGGCGTGCAGTTCTCGCTATCACCCAACGTTGCGCGCGTGGCCATAGGCACTACCGAGCTCGAGAAGGTCGTGCTTGGCTTGTGCGTCGAAGCGAGTTGCTTGCTGGGTCCGGGCGGTCGCTTGGTCGTCGAAACACGCGGCATGAACGACGCGCACCTCACGCCGTCACCCCCCGCAGCGGAAGCGCGAGCGCGAGTGATCGTTCGCGCGGAACAGGTGGCACAGACAACTCAGCGCTCCAGCACCTATCCAGAGATTGGCACGGGTGAGCTAGGGGCCCTACTGAAGCGCCTCGGCGGTCAGCTCGAGCTGGTGCCGCTCACGGTCACTGACTTGGCGTATGTCGCACACCTGCCGTATGCACTCGCGTCGAATTCTTCCGGCCGCATGGCGATCGCCGTGCCGCACGAAGCCTGCGTGATTCTGCTGGTCGAGGACGAGCCGCAGGTCCAAGCAGTGACCGCGCGCATCCTGCGAGCGTTTGGCTACTCCGTGATCACGGCTCACAACGAACGTACTGCTTTGGCTCAAGCCGAGCAGCACGGCAGCGCGATCGGGCTGGTCGTCTCGGATTTGGTGCTGCCGGGTGTGTCCGGCAAGGACCTCGTTCGCCGGCTGCGCAAGCCCTGCGAGCACGCGCAGATTCTCTATATTTCCGGGTATTCTCCGGAGCACGTAGGCGCTCTCGCCGACGGTGCGTGCTTCTTGCGCAAGCCCTTTACGGCCCAAGAGCTGCTGGCCGTGGTTCGCGATTTGATGCCTGTCGTCGCCGACTGACGGTGGGGGCTTACCAGGTGGACGGCGAGGTCTTATAAGCCTCCGCCCACGCAGTGAACACAGCTCAGTCTCAGCAACCCGCCGTGCCGGTTCGGCTCATGGGGCAGTTCTATCGCCATGCGCCGCGCTACGGCGTCGGATTGGTGCTGCTCGCCGCCTATCAGTTGTTTCAGTGGTGGTTCGACACGCGCATGCGTCGCGCCATCAATTTCGCGACCAGCGGGGCGAGCGCCCAAGCCATCGCGCTGGGGGAGATGCTCGTCGTGGCGGCGCTCGCCGCGTTCGTTGTGCGCGTCTTGTCACGCGTGTCCATCTTCAACGCAGGGCGCATCGCCGAGTACGAGCTTCGGAAGGAGATCCTGGAGCGGCTGCTCAAGCTCGGCCCTTCTTTCTACCGCAAGATGAGCACCGGCGAGATTATGAGCCGGGTCACCAACGACTTGGTGCAAGTTCGGCTACTGCTCGGCTTCGGCGTTCTGAATATCATCAACACCGGGTTTGCGTTGATCAGCGCGCTGGCCGTGACGATTCCCATCTCGCCGAAGCTCACGCTCGCGTCGCTGTTGACGCTACCCTTCGTGCTGCTGATAACCCGAGGGTTCTCCAAGCACTTCTACACGCGCACCAGAGACAACCAAGACGCGCTCGGGAAGATGAGCGCGCGGGTGCTGTCGAGCGTCGCGGGTGTCCGGGTGATCCGGTCCTTCGCGCTCGAAGCCGAAGAAATCGCAGCCTTCGAAGCAACCAATCAGGCGTACCTGGACAAGAGCCTTGCGCTCGCCAGGCTGCGCGGCGCGCTGGGTCCGATCCTGCAGGCGACGATGTCGATCGGCGTGCTGGTGGTGTTTTGGTACGGCGGCTTGATGATGCTGCACGGGGAGCTCGATGCCGGCGGGTTCTTGGCGTTCTATCGGGCGCTCGGGCGTCTCACTTGGCCGCTGATCTCGCTCGGTTTCGTCGTCGGCTTGCTGCAGCGCGGTCGCGCCGCTTTCTCGCGCCTAACCGACATTTTCACGGCCGAGCCGGACATCGTTGATGGCGATCAGGCTTTGCCGGCGCACGGCCGCGGACAGCTCACCGTGAAGCACCTCTCGTTCGCCTACAAGGACCGCGTCGTGCTCGACGACGTGAGCTTCGAGCTGCCCGCGGGCGGCTCGTTGGCGATCGTGGGTCGTACCGGTAGCGGCAAGACCACGCTTTCCGTGTTGCTTGCCCGTCTACAGCCGACGCCTCGCCGAAGCGTCTTCTTGGACGGCGTAGACGTCTGCGATCTTCCGCTGGACGCCGTGCGCCAAA
>DATCFJ010000786.1:0-6357 GCA_036509605.1 Polyangiaceae bacterium
CGGCCACGCCCTTCAACGACAGCGCCGAGGCGCACGCCATCGCCGCGATCATCGGCCCAACTGCGGAGCGTGTCGCGGTCCACCCCTTCAAAGCCATCATCGGCCACACGTTGGGCGCCGGCGGCACGCTGGAGACGCTCGCCGCGCTCAGCGCCGCGAGCCGCGGCCTGCTGCCGGGAGCATTCGGCGAGGGTGAAATCGAGAGCGAGTTCTCTGCGCACCTGTGCACTCAAAACATGCCCGGCAACGCGGCCCAAATCTTGAAGCTCTCTATGGCGTTCGGCGGCGTGAACGCAGCGCTCGTGGTGGCGCCGCAGCTCCCGCGTCGTCCCGCCAGAGCGCGCGCGCGGCACCGAGCTCGGCTGCGCGCGCTTGGCGAGCCACAGCTCGTCTCCGACCTGCCGTTGATCGCCCGTCAGACTGCGCTTGCGGAGCTCGATTTGGAGCGCTTTGACCGCCCGTCGTTGCTCGCCCTGTCTGCGGCCGCCAATCTGCTCGAGCGACAACCGTTGGCGGCCGGAGCTCGTCATGGGTGCGGCGTGCTCGTGGGTACCATGAGCGCAAGCCTCGAGGTCAACGAGTTGTTTGCGGCGCGCTTGCGCGAGCGTGGCCCGCGTGGTGCCGAGCCTCGGCGCTTTCCAGCGACCTCGCCGAACTTGCCCGCGGGTCGCACGGCGATCGCGTTTGGATTGCAGGGTCCGGCGTTCAGTGTAGGCGCAAGCGCGCTAGCGGCGCTCGAGGCGCTGTTGCTCGCGATCGAGCTGCTCGAGGCGGGCGACGCCGAGTCTCTGCTGGTGGTCGCGCTGGAAGATGTGGGACCGGTGGTTCGGGACGTGTTCGCGGCGGCGGGGCTGCCGCAGCCCGAGCCAGGGGCGATCGCGGCGCTACTTGATACCGGCGACGCCGGCATGCCCCTCGAGCCAGACAGCCTTGTGTCCCGCTTGCGCGAGGGGTGGGGCCAGGCGCCCGAAGTCGCACCGGGTTGGCCGCTATTGAAGCAGGCATTGCGCTCGGGCCGGGCCTAGCCTGGGGGCCCGGGCGGCGAGCTTGCGAAAGACGGCCGGCTTTGGCACTGTCCCCGGAATACGGCCTCCTCGGCCGGCGTTTTGCTAGAAAAAGAGGAATGTGACCTCCCTCCGCTCGACAATCTCGTTCCTCCTCCTGGCCGCGCTGACCACGCTCGGCTGCACCCACCAATACATCGCCAATACGGACGTCGAAGACAACGACTTCAACCGTAAGGTGATCGAATACTGCGAGAACTACCGGCACGCCGTCGAGCAACGCAACACCGCGCGCCTGTTGAAGATGGCTCACCCGAGCTATTACGAGGACGGCGGCAACGTGGATGCGAGCGACGACCTCGACTACGCGGGCCTCGAGAACTACCTCAATACCGAGTTCAATCAGACGCGTGCCATCCGCTACGAGATCCACTATCGCCAGATCTCCGAAGGCCGGAAACATAGCGTGCTCGTCGACTACACGTACAGCGCCAGCTACAAGATCCCGACCGCGCACGGGGATGTCTGGCGGCGTCGCGTCGCAGACAATCGCCTCTCGCTGGTGCGCGAGGGTGACAGCTTCCGGATCCTGTCGGGGATGTAAGTTATTTTTTGGTGGCCGGCGCTGTGCTGGCAACAATGATCGCGCAGTTGACGCCGTCCAAGGTTCTACGCGCCTCGGCTTCGCCGTCGCGCGATACGAACCACAGGCCGCGCCCGTTCTTCTGACTCTGCGCGTACCGCAGGTGCAGCCGGTCGTGCATAGATAGCCCACTTTTCGCGGCTTTTTCGAGGACGTCCTCGACGATGCAATTGGGCTCGGCGACGGCGCTCGCGTTCGTGCCCGGACGCTCTCCGGTGCGCAGTCCATTGGCGTCCGCGGTGACGACGAACAGGCCGCTCTGGACCGAGGTCCCCGGCCCGATGCGCTTGCCCACTGGTTTGCCGAACACGAACTCCAGGTTGGCGCTGGGGTCGAGCTTGCCGTCGACCACCGGTGCTAGGTCGATTTCCACGAGAGTGGCGTCTTCGTGCCAGGCCAAGGCCTTGGATTTGGCTTGCGCGAACGTTGCGCTGGGATCGAGCACCGGTACACCGCTGGCGGTTGGCGTGGCACTGCTGCTCGCGGAGGCGAGGGGCGGCGCAAGGCTAGCGTCGTCATGCTTGCGTAGCTGCCAGAACGCGGCCGTTGCGGTGACGAGGATGGCGAGCATTCCGACTCCCGTCAGCACCGTCGGCAGGGCGGTCTTTGGGCTGCCCTCGGGCCGCGCGCGCTTTGGTCGAATGCTATTTTGAAAGACCGGTCCCGGCGCTGAAGCGAGCAGGAAGCCGCAGCTCGGGCAGCGTGCCCCGGGCACGGCGAGCGTCACCCCACAGCTCGGGCAAACCTGATCTTGGCCGGATTGCACACGCTCAGGGTAGCCGAAAGTCCTCGGCGATTTCAGCGATCTCGAAACGGGCGCCGGACGGCTGTAGGCGGAATAGCAATTCGTCGCCAAAAAGCCGGGTTCGCCCGGCCCAAGAGATGCGAATCGGTACCCGTACTGCGAGCTCGTCCTCCGCGAGCTCTAGCGAAATCCGCCGCCCAGCAGGCAAACGCGCCACGTCCTCCGCGCGGAAGGTCTGCAGATCCGTATCGCGGAACAAGAGCTGTCCTTTGAGCTCGGTGTAGTCGAGCTGGGCCATTCGAGTCAGCCAGAACGAGCGCGCCGGTTGCCGACCGGCACCCGTGTCGACGAAGGCCTCGCGTGTGAGCAAAGGTTCCATGCGCTCGGGTGCCTCACTGACTGCGGCGCGCAAGAAATCCCGAACGGTGTCGCGCGCGAGCTCGGAGCTCGGCGGTGTTCGAAGCAGCAGCAGGGGTTCGCGGCTGTTCCCGCGCCGCGTTGGCTCGGGAAGCTGTTCGGTTCGCGTTTGGGTTACACCAGGCGCGCGCCGCTCGTTGCTTTGGCTGAACGCGCTGCTGCTCGCAAACTGCGGAGCCTTCGCCGCACAGCTGATGCAGCCGACGCACGACACGCACAGCGCCAGGCGCGCGCTACAGCGACTCGACCTGGGGTGCATCCGTTCGAGATAGCGTAACGATGGACTGGGGCGCCACCTCGCTCCAACCCACGGGCGTGCTGTCTAGCTCGGAGGCGATCAGCGAGAAGTGCGTGCTCTCGATGCTTGGAATGCGTGCTTTGCGCACGCCGTCTTCGCCCAGCAGCCCTTCGATGTCGCGCCGGCCATTCCAGACGCGGAACGCGAGTGTGCCCTCGCGATGCACGGCGAGCAGCTGCTCGCCGTTGGTCACCAGGATATCCCCGCTATTTTTCGGGTGTCCCTCTTCTGCGGACAAGCGATCGACCAGGGCGATTGAAGCGCGTAGCGCGCCGGCCACATGCTCTGGGGCGACGTGCGCGTCGCTCAGGTGACCCGCGTCGTGCAGAAACGACAAAAACAAATAAAAGAACAGCTCGCTGTCCGTTTCGCCACGCACGTTCTTGCGCAAGAACTCGGGCTGCGATGCCAAGAGCCGCTCACGTAAGCGCTCGAAGCCAAAGATGGTGCCCGTCTGCGCGAACAGCCACATTCGATACCGAAACGGGTGCGTGTTTTCGGTGCGCAAACCGCCGACCGAGGCGCGACGCACATGGCCGATCAGCACGTCAGTGCGAATATCACCCGCGGCCTCCACCAGATCGATCTCGTCGCGGTCGTCGATCGGGCGGCGACGCAGCAGCACTTCACCGGATTGATAGAAGCCCAGCCCCCACCCCAGCGGATCGCCGGCGGTACGCCGCGCTCGGAGCAAGCTGGCATTCGCTTCCAGCACGCGGGCTCCGAGATCCGGGCGGTTACCGATAAAGCCGAACATCCGTGCCATGCGGGACTCCGTGTGCCTGCTGTGCGCACGCTATGCGCGCAATTGAAGCATACCGCTCAGCGCCACGCTTGGCACGCGCTTGCGCGAGAAAGATGAGATTGGGGACCTTTGGGCCCTGCGCCGGCCTCTGAGCCAAGAGGGCTCTGCAGCGCTCCCACTACTGGTCCCAAAAGTGGGCGAGGTGGTAACGTCCGCCCCGT
Source organism: Polyangiaceae bacterium (assembly GCA_036509605.1). Taxonomy (GTDB): domain Bacteria; phylum Myxococcota_A; class Polyangia; order Polyangiales; family Polyangiaceae; genus PMG-095. Next base: position 4,074 of record DATCFJ010000786.1, read on the forward strand.
CATGAATCGAGACGACTTCCAAGAAGCGCTGCTCGGAATCATGGAGCGAAAGACGCACTGGGCCTGGTCTTCATTTACGAATGGAGTGGTCGCTGCGGATCGCTTGCACATCCATCTCGAGCAGGAATATGCGACCTACGTGCGTGACTTTCCTGTCTTGGTGGCGCGCGCCTACATCGCGTGCCCAATCGCCGCGGTGCGCCGCGAGTTGATCGAGAACGTTTACGAGGAAGAAACTGGCGGAATTCAGGCGGGTCGGCCCCACCCCGAGCTGTTCTTGGAATACCCACGTGGCCTCAATATGGACCTGTCACGTTTCGAGCAGGTTGCGTTGATCCCTGGAGCCGCTCGCTACCGGGCGTTCCTAGATGAGACGACCCTGCGCGGTGGGTGGGAAGTGGGCGCCGCCGTCACCACACTGTTCGTCGAAGGCACCGCTCACGAACGCGGCGAGCTCGACTCGAGCGCGCCGCGACGGCCGAGTCCTCCGCTCGAGGACCACCCGCTGGTCAAGCACTACGGGTTGCCACTCGACCACCTGCAGCTGACCAAAGCCCATCGCGCGGTCGAAGGCGACCATCGCAAGACCGCGTGGCGCGTGATGCGTGAGTACGTCGCTCCGGAACTGTACCCACAAGTGATTGCGGCCATGGAACGCGCCCTCAGTTCGTGGCTCGGTTACCGTGACGCCGTAGCGGAAGCCTGCGGGCTGGCGCGCTAGCGCTTCTCTTCTGCGGATATCGGTGTGCTAGCCTCGCGCGCCATGCTTTCCGTTCGGGCAAATTCCTTCGCGCAGCGCGTCGCGCTGGCGGCACTCTTGGTCTGGCTAACGGCCTGCGGCGCGGTGTATCCAGAGATCGGTACGCCAGTGCGCGCCGCTGGGACCCGGCATCTCGATCCGCCGCCGCCCGCGGACCTCGTCTATCTGAAGTTTGCCAACGCGGTGATCCCGTCGCGCACACGTGACGGGCGCAATTGGGACGACGTCGGCGGTTCGAAGCCCGATCCGTTTGCCAAGTTGATGATCGAGGACAAGGAGATCCTGGTTACGCCGGTGCAAGCGAACACGCTCAATCCGACTTGGCCGGATCAGAGAGTCGGCAACTACCGCATTCCCAACAACGTGCCAGTGCGCGTCGAGCTCTGGGACAGTAACCCGATCAACAATCATCCCATCTGTGTCGAGTCGATCAACAATCTCTTGGGTGAAGCGAGCGACGAGCAGAATTTGGAGCTGCGCTGCGACAGTGGGGCGAGCATCGAGCTCGTCGTGCAACCGGCCCACGCAAAGTTTGGGATAGGCCTGTACTACGAGCTCGGCACCTACGACATCCGCGTCACGCGAGTGGTCAGCGAATCGCCTGCGGCGCGCGCCCACCTGAAGCGCGGCGACCAGCTGATTCAGATCCAGGGTCACGACGTGAAGGACATGGATCCAGAGACGGCTCGCAGCTTGATCAACTCGAACGTGTCGACCGGCGTGACGCTCGGGGTCAAGCACGCAGACGGCTCACTGGAAGATGTGACCCTAAAAGACGGCCCGATGTACCCGGCCGTCGACGAAGAGATCAAGGTCGAGTAGAGGGCGGCGAGGGCGCTCGGGAGTCGCGGCCCGCTTGCTTACCGGGCAGCGCGGACTAATGCTTCAGGGGATGTCCGTGACACTTGACGAAGGCCCTCCAGAGCCAGTGCTGGTCGTTTTGCAACCGGCCCGCGGCACTCTGTCCGTGACCGGTGCCGAAGCCAGGAGCTGGCTCAACGGGCTCGTGACGTGCGACGTCCTGAAAGTCGACGTCGGCCAGGGCGCCTTCGGCCTGGCGCTCAACAAGCAGGGCAAGATCCAGAGTGAGGTGGAGGTTGTCGTCGCGGAGCAGGGCCTCTTAGTCGGCGTCTCGCCCGGTGTGAGCCAAGCCTTGGTCGTCGCGCTCGACAAATTCTTGGTGATGGAAGACGCCGAGCTCAGCGACGTGACCGCGACCTACCAGTGGGCGGATTTTCACGGCCCCGGCGCCGCCACGCTCGCCGAGGCCGCGGCCAAGGCGTGTGGCGGCAGCTTCGCGATCATGAATTTTACTGCCCAAAGCGGCGCAACCCTGGTGTTCGAACGCGAGAGCCTGCCCGAGCTGCGGCGCTTCATCGAGCGCACGCCGGTCGTGCGCCTCGGCAGCGACCCGGATTGGGAAGCGTTTCGCATTGCCGAGGTTCTCGGCCGCTTCGGTGTGGATTTCGACGCGACCGACAACCCACACGAGGCCGCGCTCGACCGACGCGCAGTGTCTTGGAG
>DATCFJ010000787.1:0-6421 GCA_036509605.1 Polyangiaceae bacterium
GGGCCTGCCTCGCGCGCCGGGCCTGCCTCGCGTGCCGGGCCCGAAGCGCGCGGCCGTGCCATATCCCGCTGACGCTCGATGTGCTTCGGCGGCGAGGGATAAGTCCGCGGCAGCGCTCGCTCCGGTTGCGGCGGCACGCCCTCGCTCTCGAAGTCCTCTGACCGGTGTGCATCGCGCGGCGGCGCCACGTGACGCGGCGCGCTCGGTGCGTGACGCGGCGCGCTCGGTGCGTGACGCGGCGGAGGCGGGGGCGAAGTGTGCGGCGCGAAGCCTTTGCGCGAGGAGTCGGGCTGAATCGTGACCCGCGGATTGCGCGCGTCCGGCTTGGCCGTGGCATCGGCGAAGCCGCCCGCGACGCCGGCTTTCACGCTGATTCGCGAGTAATCCCGCTCAATTTCGATGGCGCCCACGTCCGAACCGCGGATCTCACCCCAGCGGCAGACCATGGCTAAGAGCTTGCGCGCGTCCGCGCCGTGATCCCCGCCCCAGGTCACGCGAAACGACACCCAATCTCCGCCGTCACGCTGCGCGCCGCGGTACGGCGTCGAAGCGTGACTCGCTTCCGCGCGCTCGCGTGTCGGGCGCGGAGCGCGATCGCCACGCGCGGCCGGACCACGCTCGTCACGTTCGTGCGGGCCTTTGCGATCTGGTCCGCGATCGATACGACGAATCTCGCGAGGCTCCGTGGGTCCCGCTGCGCGCGCCATCGCCAATAAGCGCGACAGCACCAGCGCGACGTCCTCGCGGGCGGCGAGCCGCTCAGCGAGCACCTTGTGGCGAGCGGTCACCTCCGCAGCCGGTCCGTCCTCGCCCGTCAGCGCGTCAAAAAATTTCTGGTCGCCGGTGGCGCGGATCTGCTCGGCGCTCGGCACCTGCTCCGTGCGCGCGACGACCTTGGCACGCTTGAGCAACATCGTGGTCTTGCCCACCGCCGACGGCGAGACCAAGAGCACGCTGCGACCTTTACGACCAGCGCGGCCGGTGCGCCCGCTCCTGTGCGTGTAGCTGTCTGGATCGGTCGGCGGATCGAGATGAATGACGAGCGTGATGTCCTGCACGTCGATGCCGCGCGCGGCAACGTCGGTGGCGACGAGCACACGCTGGTCAGCGCGGCGAAAGGAGTTGAGCGCGCGATCGCGCTCGCGCTGATCCATCTCGCCAGATAGCGCATTTACCGCAAACCCGGCTTCGGAGAGCCTCTCCGCGACGTCACCGACATCGGCCCGCGTGCGGGCGAAGATCAAGGTCTGGGCATCGGGGCTGGCGAGCAGCAGGTTGATCACCGCGTCCAAACGTTGCCGCGGCTCGAGCACGTGCATGACGTGGTCGATGTCCAAGTTGGCGACACCGAGGCGAGTGCCTTCGACACGCGCCGGAGTTTTTTGGACACTGTTGGCCAGCGCCTCGACGTCCCGCGGGAAGGTCGCAGACACGAGATGCGTTTGGCGGTCTTTGGGCGTCATGCCCAAGATGGCCTCGAGCTCTTCGCGAAACCCGAGGTCTAGCATGCGGTCGGCTTCGTCGAGCACCACCGCGCCGACTTCGTTCGGGACGATCGAGCCGCGGTTCAGATGGTCGAGCATGCGCCCCGGTGTACCAACGACGACCGACGGCCCGGCCGCGAGCGAGCGGTGCTCATCTCGATACACGGCGCCGCCAGTGACCGACGCGACCTTCACGTTGAGCGGGGCGAACAGCCAGGTGAGCTCTTGCACGACTTGCTTGGCGAGCTCGCGCGTCGGCACGATCACGAGAGCCCGCGGGTGCGCGACCTTGTCTTTGGCGGTGCTCGGCGCTGCCGCCAGTTGCCGGACCACGAAGCCAATCGCAAGGGTTTTGCCGGAGCCGGTTTGCGAAGTCACGCGCAGATCTCGACCGGCGAGTGCGGGGTCGAGCACGGCCTTCTGAACCTGGGTCAGCTCCGTGAAACCTTTTTCCGAAATTGCAGTGCCGAGTGCGGGGCCGAGCAGTTCGGCGAAGTCAACCGTAGCCATATTGCGGCCGCTCGTAGCACTAGTCCGGCGAGCATGCGTGCATCTCGCGCTGAGACGGGCAAAGCCGCGGCATTTCAGGCTACTTGGGCGCGGCTCGCCGCGGCGGAGCGGGACTTTCGCGTTACCGCCGCGCCGAAACAGCACCGCTCAGGACGGCAGTTTGAAGATCACCAGCCGGCGCATCGGGTACGCGAAGCTCACGAAGACCACGAACGTTCCGGCAAAGCTTATCAGCTCCGGCGCGACGCCATGCACCCGCGGCACGAGCCAACTGAAGACGCCGAAATTCAAGAGCAGCGTGAACAGCTCGGCTCCGATGAAGAAGCAGGCTTGGCGCGAGAGGCTGCCGGCTTGCGCTCGAAACGTGAAGCTACGGTTGCCGAAGAACTGGACCGACGCGCCCGCGCACAATGCCGGCAAGCGCGCCGCGACGGGAGTCATCCCGACCAAGCGAATACAGGTCGAAAAGAGCGAGAAATCGACGAGCGTCGCGCCGCTGCCAACGACCAAAGCGCGGCCGAAGCGCAGCGCGCGATCGGCCAGACGTTCTCCCTCGCTCACGGATCGAGAGCTTGGCACACCGAGCGCACGCTCGAAACGCCGTCGGCACCGAAGCGGCGCGTGTCACGCAAACGTCACTTCTCGTCTGTTTTCTGAGAATCATGGCTTGAGACTCGCGCGAGCGCTGGGAACGTCTCGTGCCCTCGCGTGGGAGCCGATCCACGTCGGCCTTCCGACGTGGATCGAGGTTCTCGCGGGCATCCGTAGACGCCGCAGAAGCGCGTCCGATGTAAATTCTTGCATCTGGGGCGCGCGCGGAAAGGCCCCGACCTTACAATCGCGAAAGCGAGCGCGCCGCGACCCAAGAGTCGGGACCCCGCCTCTCCGCTCGTTCCGCGTTGGTACCCGTTCGCTACTCAGAGCACGGCGGCGCGGATCTCAGCCCTCGCCAACCAGCGAGCACTGGGTCAGCGTACCGTTCAGCGTCTCGCCGCCGAGAGTGACGTACAGCTGGCCGTCGGTGCGCACGACCTCGAATTTGCTGTTCTTGTCGAGCTTTGCGCCGACCTCATCCAGGAAAGCGGGCTCGAGGCGAAACACTTCTATCTGCTCCACGTGATGAATCGGGCGCGCGGCGGCCTCGCGTAGCAAGAGCGATTGCTCGACGTGCGTAAACAGCGCGACGCGACCCGCGGCTTTGCTGGCTTTGTGCAAGCGCTCCGCAGACGGCGCGCCCACGTCGATCCAGGCGCGCAGCACGCCGGTAGCGTCACGCACCGAAACGGGCGCTTCTTCGGCTGTCGACAAACCACCCTTGCTGAAGGCGATGCCGTCTTCGTAGCTGAGGCAATAGGCCAAGGTGCGCGTGACGAGGTAACGCATGGTCTCGGAAGGGTGCCGCGCGACGCGCAAATCCAGCGCTTCATACACGCCGCGGTCCACGTCCGAGAGCGTGATTTGAAAGTGGTAGATCGTTGCGGTCAGCGCCATCTTAGCCCTTCCTTTACCTCAAGAGCCGCCGATCATTCTCCGCGATCGAGCCAAACCGTCACTTCGCCCTCTGAATCGCCCGGCGAGACCGTGACCACGCGCGGGCGGCAGCAGACTGAGCAGTCCTCGATATACGTCTGGTGCTCGCCGCCGCCCATGTCGACGTACAGCTCCTCCGCCTCGCCGCAGAACGGACAGACGACGGAGGCGGCGGCAGGCTTTTTCTTTTTCACAGTGAGCGCAAGAATGCGATCACATCGGCCTTGTCGTCACTAGAAAGCAGAGCGGGGTTGCCATGGGCGGTTCCGCCGCAGGGGCCGAAGCGGTCGGCGACGCTCTTGGCGCAGCCGTCGTGGAACAGGGCGCTACGCAGGCCGACGCCGATCAGGGACGGCGTCACGAACTCGCCGCCGGTGCCCACGTCTTGCAAGTGGTTGTTCGTGTATTGGGTGCCACCATGGCAGGTCACGCAGCCCACGTCGGCACGGCGGAACAGCGCCTCGCCGCGGCTCACGGCCGCCGGGTCTAGACCGTCCGCGGGAGCGAGCGCCGGAAGCTGCTCGAGAAACGACCCCAGACCCGCCACTTGAGCATCGCTCGGCGCCGGCATGGACATGCGTTTCACCATGACTTCGCTGACCAAGGCGGTCATGTCGCCCAGCGTGCCGTCCCAATGAAACGGCGCGCGCTCCATGACTCCGCCTTGAAGCGGCAGAGTTCGGCGCAGGCCTTCGGGGAAGTGCCAAACGTGGCCGTCTTCCCCACCTTCCGGATGGCACGACGAGCAGGAAATACCGATGCCGCTGTCCATGTGGAACAGCTGATGGCCAGTGTCCGCGTGCGACTCACTGCTCAAGGTCACGCTCGCACCACCTTCGAATTCGAGCGTGGCGGGCTCGCGCGATTGAACGACGAACTTGCTCGCTGCGTCGAACGCGACCGCAACCGGCTGACCGTTGACCTTCACTCCAGCAAGCCCGCCGTCGTTGAAATTTGCGACCGAGGCGCCATCCCAGGCGTGTGTCCAGAGCGTGGCGTTTGGGTGTTGGAAGTCGGCGGGGCCACCAGATTTGGTGCCCCCCGTGGACATGGACTCATCGAGCGAGATCACGGCGAACCGCGTGCCCTTTGCATCGAATGCGATGTCGAGCGGACCCGCGGCGGGTAGCTCGAGAGACTGAAACGTCATGGACGACGGAGGCCCCGCAGCCGTGCCGCCCAGACCAGGCGAGAAGCCATTCGACACGAGCTGCACGCTGCCCGCGGCCTCTGGCGTGTCCACGTCAACGATGCTCAGGAAGCGCGCCACTAGCGCACCGCCGCATGAGAAGCCGTAGCCACCGGATTGCTCCTGCACGATGTCGTTGCTCGACACTTGATGCGCGAGCGCGATCTGCCCGCTGGGCATGGTGAGGGCCCGAAACGCCACCGTGGCATCGCCGCAGCCCGGCTCCGGCGCGGGCGTCGCGCGGTTGGAGACGCTGCCGTCATCCCCCACGATCAGCACCTCCGAGCTCAAGTAGCGGGTCACCACGAGATCCTTGGCACGGACGATGACGTCTCGCAGATCCGTGTCGAGCTGTACGGAGCGCTTGACCGTGAAATCATGGGCGTCGAGCGTGAGCAGCGCGCCCGAGCGACAGGCGACGTACACCGAAGAGCTGTTCGCGTCGTAAGCAATACCGCGAGGCGACGCGCAGACGGGCGTGCGACGCGCAACTGTGCCGCTCGCCAGGTTGATCGCAACCAGCGCGCCGCCGCGGCGCAGCGCGACGAACACCGTACCGTCCGGGCCCTCGGCGACGCGTCCGGGTTCGTCACCCGCGCTGAGCGTGACGGGCGTCACGACGTGTGACGACGAATTCACGAGAAAAACCGAGTCCCGCTCGGGATCCGCGGCGACGATGGTTTGACCGTTGCCGGTGACGAGCAGCGTGCCACCGACCACTGGCGCGGCGCTCTTGGCGTGCACCGCCTTGCCACCGAACGGCGCTGCCATCGCGGGCTGTTGATTGCCTAGCTCAGGACCGCTCTCTATGGGGGTGCTAGAGATGCTCGGAGCACTGCTGCAGCCCAACAGACCCGCGAAAAACACCACCGAGCAAGACAGAATCCCGAAAACCCCGCCAACATTTGTACGCGCGTGCATTAGGGACTCCCCGGAGTAACGACCAATGGGTCGGGTTCGAACACGTCGCCCGAAAGCTTGTCGATCAAAGCCGCCAGCTGCGGCGGAGCGTCGAAATAATCCGCAGTCGGAAGCGCGAGCGCGAGCTGATACGCAGACAGCTCAGTGACGCTACCAACGCTGCCAACCTGCCAACTGCATACGACTTGCTGATTCCAAGACTGCTCTGCGTTCTGATCCGGGCAGGAGCGCGTGCGAGCCAAAAATAGCGACAGCTGGTCGATGTTGTCCTGCAGACGAGCGTTGATCTGCGCTGTGCCGAGCGACCATTCCTGGACCATGGCCAGGTTGCTGACAATGAACTCGCGATAGCCAACGCTCGGGCTGCCCACCACTGGGTTGCAATCTGAAGCGCCCTCGAAGCTGTCCCGCGAGTGAAGGATGGCGCCGAAGCGCTCGGGGGACGCTGCTGCATCCGCTAGCTGGACGGCCTGATTTTGCATGTCGAGCACCTCAATGCTTCCGGCTTCAACGATGGCCACCCACGCTTCGGGCTTGAGCACGATGCGCAGCAGGTTCTTGCCGGAATCCTCGCCCGCGAGCCCGACGCGCAATGCCCAGGGCTCGGGCCAGGCGCTGCGAGACGAGCCGAGCGATGCGCTCAAAACCTTTGCCACCGCCGCGATCGCGTCACTGTTGTCGCTCAGGATCTGCAAAGTCGCGGCGATGGGATTGGCGCGCGCGTTCGGCGGGAACAGCACCCGACTCGTGCGGAGGGCTGCGGCCTGCTCGTCCGTGGTCCAAGTGT
>DATCFJ010000788.1:0-7366 GCA_036509605.1 Polyangiaceae bacterium
CCGCCAACACCGATCACTGCGCCGTAATCGGCGGCTCGGAATTTTCTCAAACCGACGGCGGCTGCGAAGTCTACGACCTCGAACAGCGCGACGCCCAATACCCCGGCGTCGGCTTTCGCTGTTGCAGCAAATAGCCCAATCCTTAGGGGTCTACGCCAGTTCGTCGGCGCACGTTGCCTCCGTAAACCCCGAGCGAAGCCGGCTTTGCCGTGCTAAAAGCCGCCCTTCATGCGCGCTTCCTATCGTTGGCTGAAAGAGCTGCTCCCTGGTCTGACTGCGTCGCCGGAGGAGGTGGCGCTGCGCTTTGGCGGAGCGGGCATCGCGGTCGACGGCGTGCGCAAGATCGGCGCGGGGCTTGAGGCGATCTTGGTCGTCAAAGTGTTGGGCAAGGAGCCGCACCCGAAGCGCGCCTCGCTGAACTTGGTGACCATCGACCGCGGCGGCGTGGAGCAGCGGGTGGTGTGCGGTGCGAGCAACGTGCCCGCACCGGGCGGCTTGGTCGTGCTGGCACCGCTCGGGGCGGTGCTGCCGGGTATGGGCGGGCCGCTCACGCCGAAAGACATCGGCGGCGTCATGAGCGAGGGCATGCTGTGCAGCGAAACCGAGCTCGGGCTGGCCGAGAGCGCCGAAGGCATTTTGATCTTGCCCGAGGGCGCCGCCACACCGGGCGCGCGCTTCGTGGACGCCTTCCCCGCCGCGCAGGACACGATCTACGAGCTCGACGTGATGCCGAACCGGCCGGACGCGCTCGGACACGTCGGGTTGGCACGTGAGCTGGCGGCGCTGCTCGCCCTGCCCTTCACTCCGCCGGCCGTGGGTACGCCGGTGCGCCAGGCGAGCGAACAACTCGCTGCACTGATCACAGTCGAGAATCGCGATACCGAGCGCTGCCCACACTACGCCGCGGGCGCCGTGCTCGGCGTCGTCGTCGCGCCGTCGCCGCTGTGGCTGCAGTGGCGCCTGCAAAGCCTCGGCGTGCGGCCGATTTCCAACGTTGTCGACATCACGAACCTGCTGCTGCTCGAGTTCGGGCAGCCACTGCACGCCTTCGACTTGGACCGCGTGCACGGCGGGCAGATCATCGTGCGGCGAGCCAGCGCCGGAGAGCCGTTCTCGACCCTCGACGGCGTGGCCCGCACCCTGGACGCGGATGATCTGGTAATCGCCGACGCCCAAGGGCCGAGCGCGCTGGCCGGCGTGATGGGCGGTCTTGACAGCGAAATCCGCGCCACCACGCAGCGCGTTTTGCTGGAGTGCGCGTACTTCACGCCGCGTGGAGTGCGGCGCAGCGCGCGCCGTTACGGCCTGCACACCGAAGCCAGCCATCGCTTCGAGCGCGGCGTCGACTACGCGGCGATTTCACACGTGCTCGCGCGCGCCAAAACGTTACTGACCGAGCTTGCTTCGGGCGCGGCCGTCCCCGGGTCGATCGACGCGCGCGGCACAGAGCCCACGCTCCCGGAAATCACGCTGCGCTCGGCGCGCTTGGACGCAGTGCTCGGCGTCGCAGTGCCGTTCGACGAAGCGCGGGCGATCCTCGAGCGGCTCGGCTTTCCGATTCTCGAAGCCAACGGCAGCGGTGCCAACGCCACGCTGCGCGTCGGCATGGTTTCATTTCGCCCCGAGGTAAAGCGCGAGGCGTCCTTAATCGAAGAGATTTGCCGCGTGCGCGGGCTCGACGCGATTCCAACACGCTTACCGCCGGTGATCCCGCAGCCGCCGCGCCTCACGGGTAAGCTCGAGCGCGACGTGGGCGCCGCCGCCGTAGCGCTTGGCCTGTCCGAAGCCGTGACCTTCGCTTTCGTGTCAGAGGCCGATCTCGCCAAGGTGCACGCCCCGAAGCCCAGCGTTTGGCTCAGTAACCCGCTCAGCGAGGAGCGCAACGTGATGCGCACGAGCCTGCTGCCTGGGTTGCTCGAGGCGCTTCGTCGCGCACGCCGCCGCGGTGAAGCGCGCGCCCGTCTATTCACCGTCGGCAGCTGTTTCGGCGCGCCCGTCGCTGAAGCAGCGTCAGGCGCGCGCCCGCGTTTGGCGGCAGACGTCGGCATCTTGCCCCGGGAAGAATTGCGCTTTGCCGCGGTGCTCGCCGGTCCCCGCCAAGAGTACCTAACGCTGAAACCCGAGGACGTCGACGTGTACGACGCCAAGGGCCTCGCGCTCGAGCTGACCGAGCGCGTCACGGGTCAACGCGCGACCGTCCAGTTGACGTCAGCCGACGCTCGACCTGCCCATTTGCATCCACGCGGCGCGAGCGAGATCAGAATCGGCGGAGCGCTGCTCGGGCACCTCGGACCGCTCCACCCGGACGTGGTGGACGCGCTCGACCTCGGCGCGGGAGCGCAGATCATCGAGCTCGATCTGGAAGCCGTACAACGCCTCGGCAAAGTCGTGCCTGAGTTCCGCGCCATCCCGCGTTTGCCCGCCGTGACGCGCGATCTGTCATTGGTGGTGAGCGATGGCATCGGCGCAGGCAAGGTCGGCGAAATCTTGGAGCAGGCCGGCGGCACATTGTGCGAGTCAATCGAGCTGCTCGCGCTATTCCGCGGCGGGTCTTTGCCTACGGGCCAAAAGTCGCTCACTTTTCGGGTTATTTGCCGTGATCCGAAGGCCCGCTCGCAAAGCGAAGAAGCGCGCACCCTGACCGACAAAGAGGTCGACGAAGTGCAGGGCCGCATGTTGAAAGCTGCACAAACGGAATTCGGGGCTACGCTGCGAGGCTGAGATGCGCGCGCTCCTCACGCCCCGCCTGCAACTCATCAGGCTGACGCTGTTCTGCGCGGCGCTCTGTGGCTGCGAGCGGCGAGCCCCCGGCCCTGAAGAGTGTCAACGCTTCGCGGAGATGGCCGCGCGCTTGAGCACGGACAGCCCGCTGCTCACCCCCGAGCTACAGGCTCAGATCGACGAAGAGACTCGTCAGTGTCTGACCAAGCCGTACGACCGGGAGCTCTTGGCCTGTGTAGAGACCACGCATCAAGCCCATGGTTGCTTGGCGAGCTTCCGGCAACGCATCGGGCGCAGCCAGTGAATCTGCCTCCCGACGCGGGCTCTCCCGGCCCGCTTCCACCTGCGCCGCTCCCGAACCCGTTCGAGCCGCCACCGGTCGACAGCTATGCGGGGTATCACGGTCCAGCCCGCTACGCGCCGCCGACTTCTTCCGACGCGATCGGCGCGCTCGTCTGCGGGATCATGTCGTGGGGCTGCTTTCCACTGGGATTTCTAGCGCTTTGGCTAGGTGCGCGCGCACGCCGCGCGATTCGCGAAAGCCAGGGCCAGCTGGGCGGCGATCAGGCCGCGCTAGCCGGCATGATCCTGGGCGGGATCTTCGTCGGACTCAACGTCCTGCTCCTGTTCGTCTACTTGGCGTTCTTCGGCTTCAGCATCGCCTTCGGCGCGTTCCACAAGTAACGCTTCACTTTGCAGTTCAGCTCTCGAAGCCTAGCTCATCACCCACGACGCGCACACGGATCGTCGCGCCGTCCGGGAACTTTCCAGAGAGCAGCGCGTGAGCCAAAGGGTCCTGCAAATTGCGCAGGATGCTGCGCTTGATCGGGCGCGCGCCGAGTGCCGGCTCGTAGCCGCGGTCGACCAGATAGCCCTTCGCCGCCTCATCGAGGTCGAGCTTCAAGCGACGATCCGCGAGCAAACGCTCCAGGTGGCCGAGCTGAATGTCGACGACTTGCCGAAGGTGTTGCTTGGTCAGCGGTCGAAACAGCAGCGTCTCGTCGATGCGGTTCAGAAACTCGGGGCGGAAGAACTCGCGCAAGCCGTCGAGCAGCACGTCGCGCAGCGCGTCGCGCCCTGCCTCGGTTTCGAACTGCTTCGGATCGCTGTCCAGAATGCGCTCGGAGCCGATGTTGCTGGTCATGATCACGACGGTGTTCGAAAAATCCGCCAACCTGCCGCGGCCGTCCGTGAGTCGGCCGTCATCCAAGACCTGCAAGAGCAGGTTGAAAACGTCTTGGTGCGCCTTCTCCACTTCGTCGAAGAGCAGCACCGAATACGGCCGTTTGCGCACGGCTTCCGTCAAAAAGCCGCCCTGTTCGCTGTCGGCGTAGCCGGGCGGAGCGCCGATCAAGCGCTGCGCCATGTGCCGCTCCATGAACTCGCTCATATCCAAGCGCGTCAGCGCCTGATCGTCGTCGAACAGAAAGCGCGCCAGAGCCTTGGCTAGCTCGGTTTTGCCGACACCACTCGGACCCAAAAATAAGAACGACCCAATGGGCTTGCCCGGATCCCTCAGGCCAACTCGGCCGCGGCGCACCGCGCGCGCGACAGCAGCGACCGCGTCCTCTTGACCGACCACGCGTTGCGCCAAGCGCTCTTCCATCTTGAGCAGCTTGTCGGCTTCACCCTCGAGCATCTTGGCCACGGGAATACCGGTCCAGCCCGCGAGAGTTGCAGCAACCTCGCGCTCACCCAGAATGCGCGGCGGCGGCTCGCTGCTGCTCTTCGCCGACTCCTCGGCCTTGGCCAAGCGCGCTTCGAGCTCCGGAAGTATGCTGTGCTCGAGCTCACCCAAACGGCTGAAGTTCTTGTCGGCCACGGCGCGGTCGTGCTCTTCGCGAGCTCGGGTGAGCTCAGTGCGCAACTGGCGCACGGCTCCGATCACCCCGCGGCGAGCCTCCATATCTGCACGAATTTGCTTGGTTTTCTGCTCGAGGCCGGGCAACTCATCTTGCAACTTTTGGCGCGCAGCGAGGCTTTCGGTGTCTTCGCTATGGTCGAGCGTGCGCATTTGCGCCTGCACCGACTCCAGCCGGCGCAGCAAGCCGTCCGACTCGCTGGAGATGCCGTCGATCTCGACGCGTTTTGCGGCGGCGGCTTCGTCGAGCAGGTCCAGTGCGCTATCCGGCAAACAGCGTTCTGGCACATAGCGCTTGGCGAGCTGAACGGAGACCAAGATCGCGCGCTCGCTGATCTCGACGCCGTGATGACGCTCGTAGCGCGCCGCCACACCGCGCACGATTTCCGTCGCTTCCTCGAGCGACGGCTCGGCGATCGGTAAGCGCGTGAACAAGCGCAGCACCTGGGCGTCTCGCTCTTCGAGCCGCTTCAAGCCCTCCGGCGTTGTGGTCGCGAGCAATCGAAACTCCGAGCGCAGCAGCGCGGGCTTGAGCACTTCACCGATCGCCGTCCCGGACGGACCTTGGCCGAACAATTGCTCGACGTTGCGCACCACCAAAATAATCGGCGACAGTGCAATGTCGCTGAGCAGCCTTTTCACGCGCTCTTCGATCTCGCCGCGCAATCGCGCGCCACTGAGCAAAGCGCCCGTGTCGATTTCCAGCAGTTTCGTGGACGCCAAACTGGTCGGAACATCCCCGCAGGCAATCCGCTGCGAAAGCGCCCGCACGACCGCGCCCTTACCGACCCCCGCCTCACCAACGAGCAAGGGATGACTCTTCTGACTGCGCTCGAGAATCGTGAGCAGGCGCCGCACCTCGCCCACGCGCAAGAGCACCGGTTCGCTCGGGTCGCCCAGCAATGGCCGCATGAAGCTATCGGGGCTCGAGCTCGCGCCACGGGCCGTTTGCGGCATCGAACGCAGCGCCGACATGTGCGGCCGCAACGATCCGGGCAGCACGCCGAACGCCGTCATCAGCTCACCCGCCGGTCCGCGAATCTCCTGCGACAGCGCATTGACGACCTGCTCGACCAGCACCTTCGCAGAACGCTCCCGATCCGCCTCACGCTGCGCGCGCTCCAACAGATCCAGCATCGCCACCGACAAGTAAGCGGGCTCGTTCGAGCGCGGCAAGTTGTTTAGCGCCCGCTCCAAGCCCGCCTCGAGCTCGAGCAAATTACTCACGCCCCGCTCGAACACCGCACGCACACCCAAATCTCGCCCCAGCGCACGCACCAACAAATGCAGTGGCTGAACCTCAGCGTGTTTGCGCTCATCGGCCAACGCCTGCGCAGCTGCCACCAGCGCCTTCGCATCCGGCGCATATCGTTCAAGCGAAAGCGTGGTCGCCTCTTCAGCCATCCACCCGAGGTTACCGCGAGGACCCACCAGAGGGAAAATGACAGGTCGTTGGCTCGTAGCTCGGCCTCTGCGAAGCGTCGAAAGGTGTTCGCCCTGATCCAAGTCCAAATGAGGGCGTCCGCGGCAAGCTCCTGCTGCCTCGAAGGTCTGGGCATCCGCGCCGGTTGAGCAGATCTTAGCCCAACGATGAAAGGACCTCGAGGCGCCCGTCAGTGGCTAGCGATCGCCGGCCGACGCGGTGGCTAAAGTTTGCTATGACCGAGTTTGGTGACGCTCGCGGATCTTCCTGGGCCTTTCGTTACGGTTGTGGCCGTGGTGCTCGGGCTGCTCTTTGGCAGTTTCTTGAACGTGGTGATTTATCGGCTGCCGCGGGGCGAGAGTTTGTCGTACCCGGGGTCGCGCTGCCCTGGCTGCGGGGAATCGATCCGCTTTTACGACAACATCCCGGTGCTCGGATGGCTCCTGCTGCGCGGACGAGCGCGCTGCTGCAAGATTAAGATCTCGGTCCGCTACCCGTTGATCGAGGCGCTTGGCGGGCTGCTCGCGTGGGCCATCGTGCGCGCGATCATCTTCGAGCTGCCCGAGGAGACCGCGTGGTGGCGAGTAGTGCTGGTATTCGCTGTGTACCTCGCGCTGGCGCTCGGTTTGCTGGCGGCTTCGTTCATCGATCTCGAGCACATGTATTTGCCCGATCCGATTACGCTGGGCGGCACCGCGCTTGGCTTGGCGAGCGTCGCCGTGCGCGACATGAGCCTGAAAGAAGCCGCAATCGGCGCCGCGGTCGGGTTCCTGGTGGTGTGGTTCCCGTTCGATTTTGTGTACGGGAAGCTGCGCGGCATGCCCGGCATGGGCTTGGGCGATGCAAAGCTCGTCATGCTCGCGGGCGCTTGGTTCGGCTGGCAAGGCGCGTTGTTCGCGTTGCTGGGCGGCGCGGTGCAGGCCAGTCTGATGGCGCTCGCCGTGTATCTCGCGCGCGGCCGTCTCGAAGAACCCGAAGCCGTAGTTCGAGAGCGCGCCGAGCTGCAGCTACTGCTGGAGAGCACCGACGGCGAAGAGCGCGCCGCGCTCGAACGCGAGATCGCACGCGATCCGCTGGCCTTCGAGCCCGAGCCCGGGTTGGGCAAAGCGCGCTTGGCGTTCGGCCCGTTCTTGGCTCTCGCAACCATCGAATACATGTTGTTCGGCGACGTCATCCTGCAGGCGGTGTTCCCGTGAGGGTGTGGGCTCGCCTCGTCACCTCATCGCTCGTGCTGGCTGCCTGCGGCGGCGTGCACTTGGTCACCGTCCCGAGCGGTCCACAGCCACCCAAGGCGCAACCGGTCAGCGTGGATTTCCCGCCGCCCCCTGCGAAGATCGAAGAGATCCCCCTCTCGCCTCGCT
>DATCFJ010000789.1:0-12968 GCA_036509605.1 Polyangiaceae bacterium
CGTGTTGTCTCGCAAACGCCCCGCAAGCCAAGCCAGGATGCGATCCGCGGCTTGTTCTTTGCTCAGCAAGGGCAGCGGGCTGCAGTCGGTTGGGCTGACCAGCATCGCGCGGATGTCGTCTTTGCCGAGGGATTCTGAGGCGTGATTGGCGACCACTAGGTCTACGTGCTTGGCGGCGAGCTTGCCGCGTGCGAGTTGGATCACCTTCTCGTCGACGTCCGTTTCTAGGGCGAAGCCAATCAGCACCGGCTTTCGGTCTTTGCGCGCGTGTCCGATCTCCTCGAGCAGATCTGGATTGGGTAGGAGCTCGATGGACATTGGCTCCGGACCGCGCTTGAGCTTCGTGGAGTGACTCTGCGCGGGCCGGTAGTCGGCGACCGCGGCCGTCATGATCAGCGCGTCCGCGGCGCTGAGGTCTGGCGACATGGCTTGCCACAGCGCACTGCGCATGGACAGCGTGCTGCGCACGTCGATGCGCTGCACCCCCGCGGGTGTCGGCAAATTCACCGGGCCGGCAATCAACGTCACTTTGGCGCCGAATACGCGGGCGCGTTCGGCCAACGCAAAGCCCATCTTCCCCGACGAGCGGTTGCCGACGTAGCGCACAGGGTCCAGATCCTCGACTGTCGGCCCGGCGCTGATCACGATGTGCTTGCCGGACAGCGAGATGCCGGCAAATTGCGCAGAAGCCTGCTGCGCTATCTGATCCGGCTCTGCCATTCGTCCGAGGCCGCTGTCGCCCGAGGCGACTTCGCCAAACGTGGGTCCGACGAAACCGATGCGGCGGTCGGCGACCAGCGTGGCTACGTTGCGCTGCGTGGCAGGGTGGCTCCACATCGTGGGGTGCATCGCGGGGGCGATCAAGATCGGGCAAGTGGCGCACAGCACGAGCGCGCTCACGAGGTCGTCAGCGCGTCCGCCCGCGAAGCGCGCGAGCACATCTGCCGTCGCAGGGACGACCAAGATCAAATCGCAACGCGCTGCCAATTCCAGGTGCACTTCGCCGGGCTCCGCCGGATCGAACATGTCCGTGAAGACGCGGCGCCCGGTGAGGCCGGAGAACGTTGCAGCACCGACGAACTCGCGCGCCGAGTGCGTCAACACGACGTCCACCACGGCGCCGTCTTTGAGCAAGGTGCGGACGAGCAACACGGCCTTGTAGGCAGCAACACTGCCGGTCACGCACACCGTGATGCGCTTGCCCGTGAAGCGCTTGGGCAGCACGACCGGTCCGGGCGGCGGCGTAGCAGGGCGCTGGGCCATGGCGGAGAACGCCGGACGGGAGGCAGAGCGAGGCGGAGCGGGGCGATCGGTCATCGGCGAGCCTAGTACTACTTGATCAGTTTTGGCAGGACCAGATCACGATCATCAAAAGTGGGCACGAGCCACGAGAGAAAATCGGCGCGACCGGCGCAGTCTGGCTTCGGCAAGGAAGTGGACGCCACGTGCTATCGCCTGCTGCAGGGCCGGCGACTTCGCAGAAAGGAGTCTTTTGGAAAAAAGTGACCAAGTCGTACTGGGGCGTTTTATCAGCGCCGCGCACGTGACACGTACCGGCTTTTGGGATCGAAGAAACGCCAGGGCTCTTGGGCCCAGTCTTCGGCGTAATCGATGCCAATACGCGTCGAAGCGGCGCTCCGGGTGCGCGGCCCGTCTGCCAAGAATAGCTCGGAGGCGCACAGATCCAGCCCGTAAGCCCGCTTGTCGATGGCGAAGGCCTGGCACAGCTTGCCGGGACCGTTGGTCAGGTCGCGGCTCGTCGCCGGCAGATGGCGACGCTTCGCCATCCACTCGACGCCGAGCAGCGGTTCCACCGCGCGCACCAAAACGGCGTGCGGAGCGCCTGCGCGTGTGGTCACGATGTTGAATTGGTAGTGCATCCCGTACACGAAGAACACGTATGCGTAGCCTGGCGGCCCGAACATCACTTCTGTGCGCGCCGTGCGCCGACCGCCGAAAGAGTGCGCTGCGCGATCTTCCGGCCCGCGGTAGGCCTCGGTCTCGACGATTCGCCCGACCGTGAGCCCAAGCTTGGTGCGGTGCACGAGCAGCTTACCAATGCAGGCTTTGGCGACGCTCAAAACCGGGCGAGCATAAAACGCGCGGGGCAAGGGCACGGGCTCAGACATCGCCCACTAAAACCCGAGCAGCCGACCGCCTTGGTAGACCAAGAAGCTCGCGATGTAGGCCAGCGTGGTCATGTACGCGAACATGAATAGCGGCCAGCGCGCGGTCTTGGTCTCGCGGTAAACCACCATCAGCGTGCTCATGCACTGACACGACAGCGCGAAAAATACCATCAGGGAAAGGCCCATTAGCGGTGTGTAAGAGTGGCCGCCGTCGGCGCGGCGCTCGGCGCGGATCCTGTCGCGCAAGGGCGCGTTGTTCTCGTCCGCGTCACCGATGCCGTACACGAGGCCGAGCGTCGAGACGAACACTTCGCGCGCCGCGAACGCGCCGATCAGGCCCACGCCGATCTTCCAGTCGAACCCGAGTGGCCGCAGCGCGGGCTCTATCGCTTTGCCCAGCCGTCCGCCGTAGCTGTGCTCGATGGCGGAGCCGCCTTCCGGTGCTTTGTTGGCGCTGGCCGGCGCGCCCGCTTCTTCGCTGTTCTGGCGTTGATGAATCGCGGCGGCCGGAGGCTGAGCTCGCTCGTGAGTGACCGCGCGCGGGAACGACAAGAGGCCCCACAGCAGCACGGTGAAAATCAAGATTCCGCCGCCCGCATCCTTCAAGAAGATGAAGGCGCGCTGCCACATCATTTTCAGGGTGCCGCGCAAGCTCGGCATCCGGTACGGCGGCAACTCCAAAATCAGCGGGATTCGCCGGCCTTTTACGGCGGTGCGCCCGAGCACGCCGGCCGCGATCAGGGTGATGAACGTGGAGAACAAATACATGCCGATCATCAGCAGGCCCTGCACCGGGACCCAGCCAAAGATGCGCGAAGGCGGAAACAGCGCGCCGATGATCAGGGTGTACACGGGCAAGCGCGCAGAGCAGGTCATCAGCGGCACGACCAGCATCGTCAGTAGGCGATCGCGCTGGCGCTCCATGGTGCGCGTCGCCAAAATTGCCGGCACGGCGCAGGCGAACCCCGAGAGCATGGGCACGAACGCGCGGCCGTGCAGGCCCAGCGCCTTCATGATGCGGTCCATCAGGAACGCCACGCGCGCCATGTAGCCAGAGTCCTCGAGCAGCCCGATGCAGAAGAAGAGCAGCAAGATCTGCGGCAAGAATACGATGACGTTGCCGACTCCGCCGATCAGGCCACGCGTCACAAAATCGCGCACGATAGACGCAGGCACGTGCGCTTCGACCAAGCCGGCGAGCCAGCTCGTCCCGGCTTCGATCAGCCGGATCGCGGGGTCCGACCAGGAGAACAGCGACTGGAACATGACCAGCATCAGCGCGACGAAGATCACGAAGCCGAAGATCGGATGCAGCAGCACGCGGTCCACACGCTCGGACGCTTTGCGCTTCGGCGGGTGCGCTTCCTGGCGCGGATACAGCTTGGGGATTTCGGCGTCGATCAGCGCGTAGCGCGTGGCGATCACCTCTTGGTCGATGTCGCGCGTGGTCGCCTTGGCGCGCACGGCCAGGCTTTCTGCGCGCAAGCCGGGGTCGATACCCTGCAGCTCGTCGTCCGCTTCGATGCTGGTCAGCGCCCAGAGTGAAAGCGCTCGCGAGCTCGCTGCATTTTCTGTCCAGGTTTTCGGTAGCGCCCTGCCGACTTGCTCGAGGTCGCGCTCTAGCGCTTCTGGGTAGCTGATGCGGAGCGCGCTCCGCGGCGCGGCGGCGAGGGACGTCGTAATCGCTGCTTTCAGCGCGTCGATACCCGCGCCGCGGCGCGCGTCGGTCGCCAGGCAAGGCACCCCGAGAAAGCGACTGAGCTCGCTCGCGCTGGGCGCGTTGTCCTTCACTTCGTCGATCATGTTCAGCGCGACGACGACCTTTACGTCGAGCTCGAGCAACTGCAGCACGAGGTACAAGTTGCGCGCGAGCTGACCCGCGTCGACCACCACTACGCACAAATCCGGCTTGGGATTTGCCGACCAGCCGAGCACCGCAGACAGCGCTATTTGCTCTTCAGGCGAGCGCGCGCTGAGCGAGTATGCGCCCGGCACGTCCACCACCTCTAGCACG
The DNA here is from genome assembly GCA_036509605.1 of Polyangiaceae bacterium. Lineage (GTDB taxonomy): Bacteria > Myxococcota_A > Polyangia > Polyangiales > Polyangiaceae > PMG-095. The sequence goes on from DATCFJ010000789.1 coordinate 4,144, forward strand.
CGCTTTCCGCCTGCGATGTTCAGCGCGAGCTCACCGCTGCGCCGCTCCACCGTGATTCCGGGGTAGTTGCCGATACGTGCGTTCTGCCCGGTGAGGCGATTGAACAAAGTGGTCTTGCCGGTGTTGGGATTACCGATCAACAGCAGCAGCGGCGCGCGCGAAGCGTCGGCCGCTGCGCGCGCGGCGTTGGGCAGGACGTTGCCGAGCGACTGCTGAGTCACGGCGCGCTTCGAGCGAAACCGCGTCGTGCGCGCTGTGTCAAAGACGCTCCGTCGGCGCGGCTTGCCGTGGCGGGCTTGGCGCTCGTCGCTTCACTCGGATCCACGGACACGCCTTCGGCTTCAGCGCGGCGAATGGAGATGCTTCCGCCGCGCACGAGTAGCTCGAGCGGATCGCCCAGGGGCGCCACGCCGATTACCTCTACGCGGGTTCCGGGCACCAAGCCGAGCTCCATCAAGCGGCGACGAAACGAGCCTTCGCCCGCTACGTGCTCGACAGTCACGACTTGTCCGATCCGGGTCTGGGCGAGGTTCATCGAAGCGACCCAGTCACTGTAGCGTACTGAAAACGATTTTCAAATTCATCCTCACTGAAACCGCAGAAACCCGCCAGACCGGCCCACGGCGCCGCCGAATTTGGCTCGCAAGCCTAGGCTTTGGGGGTGGTTTCCGCGAGACGCGCCTGAGCGGCGCGGATTGCCGGGCCGAGCACGCGACTGTCGACGCTCGACGGTAACACCCGCAGCACCGAGGACAGCGAGTCGAGCATTTGGCGAGCGGAGTCGAAGCGTTGCGCCGGGTCGCGCTCGAGCGCGCGGTGCACCGCGGACGTGATCGCGATGGGCAGATTGGGGCGCTTCATGCTGAGCAGCGGGATCTTGCCGTCGCGGATGTTGGCGACGACGTCGGCGTCCGTCGCGGCGTCGAACAAGCGCTCGCTGGACAACGCTTCCCACATCACCACGCCGAGGCTGAACAGATCACACTTCACGGTAGGCGCGAGACCCATGAGCAGCTCTGGCGCCAAGTAGGACAACTTGCCCTTCACGATGTTGGGCCTGGTCATGCGCCCGCGGTCCATGGCGCGGGCCAGGCCGAAGTCGGCCAACTTCACTTGGCCGGTCTCCGCGAGCAGGATGTTTCCCGGGGTAACGTCGCGGTGCAAGATCGGCGAAACCGCGCGCTGTTCGTCCAAACGGCCGTGCGCGCCTTCTAATGCGCGCAGCACCTCAATCACGATCGCGGTGACGATTTGCCACGGCGTCTCCAGGTGGTGATCGCGGAAGCTGCTCAGAAAGCGCCCCAGATGAATGCCCTCGACGAGCTCCGTGACCAAGAAATGTTGGCCTTGCTCGTCCACGCCGAAGTCGTGTACGTGCACGATGTTCGGGTGTTGTAGCGCCGCACCGACGCGCGCCTCTTCCACGAACATCTCCGTCACTTCATCGAAGCCGCGCACCGAGGCTTCGATGCGCTTGACGGCGACGGTGCGAGAAAACCCGTTCGCGCCGCGCGTACGCGCGCGCCACACGATCGCCATGCCACCTTGGCCGAGCTTCTCGACGAGCTCGTATTTCCCAGCCAGCACACGGCCCGGAGCGTCTTCCTGGATTGTCATGGGTCGCGTCTTGGGAGGTTCCTACAGCGCCGCCGAGTCGCGTTCATATTCTCACGAACTATGGCTTCGGGCGACGTGAATTGACGGCGTGCTGGCTGCTGTGTATCGGATGAGTGGCGCGCTCGGTCTCGGCCTCGCCCAAAAGGGCCAGATGTCCAACTCTTACTCCTCCAAAAATTTCGTCAAAACACTGGTCATCCGTCGCACGCGCCCCGACGACGCACCATTCCTCCGCGAGATGTTGTTCGAGGCGGCCTTTTGGCGCCCCAACAAGCCGCGCCCGTCGCTCCAGGAGGCGCTGGCGCGTCCGGATCTGGCGAAGGTGCTCGCCGGTTGGGGGCGACCGGGGGACCTCGGGATGGTCGCGACAGACGGACAGGGTGAGCGCATCGGCGCGGCTTGGATGCGCTTGTGGACGGTAGACGATCATACCCACGGTTTCGTGGACGAGCAGACGCCCGAGCTTGGCATTGGTGTGCGCCGCGAGTTCCGCCGGCACGGCGTCGGCACGGCGCTGCTTTTGGCAGTGCTCGGACGTGCTCGCGAGGACGTCGTGCCGCGGGTGAGCTTGAGCGTCGAAATCGAGAATGTCGCAAGGCTCCTGTATGAACGCTTCGGTTTCAAGATGCATGCAGTCAATCAGGGGGTAGCGACCCTGTTGGTCGAGCTCGAAGAGCCCGCGGCCGACACGGAACGCTCAGCGGGAAATTCCAACGGTTCGCCCTGACCACCGGGTGTGATACGAAGGCTTGGGTGTGCGGGCGAAGCCTGTTGGGGACATGTCTGACCGCGTGGCCAGCGTTGGTCGCGTCGGTCGTCTTGACGTGGTCGCCTTCGGCTCTCGCGGCGCCTCCGGGGCAGCCGTTTCGTTTGGAGTATTGGGCGGAGGGCCATTGCCCCGACGCGATCGAGTTCGCGCGCCAAATTCAGACGCGCGCGCCGCGCTTGCGCCCCGCGGAAGCCGACGAGCCGGCGCTCGGCTTCTACGCAGAGCTAGTAGAGCGTGGCGGCGCTGCCACAGGTAGGCTGACAGCGCGCACGCCGGACGGTCGCGAAGTAGCTCGCGAGGTTCGCGGCCCCACCTGCGACGACGTCGTCACGGCGTTGGCATTGATCGCCGCGCTGGCCGCCGATCCGTCTCAGCCGGGTGCGGCTCCCGCCACCGGCGTCGCTCGCGTCCAGCCCGCGGCGCCCGCGCGGCATCGCGTGCGCGACCACGATCTACCGGTCGTAGAGCTCGCGCCCCCAGATCCGGCGCTGCGTTGGACATTCGGCGTGGGCGGCGGGCTCAGCTTCGACAGCAGCATCGCGCCCAGTCCTGGCTACGGGCTGGGCGTGGAGTTCGACGCGGAAGGCAAAGGCGGCTCCGCGTTGCGCCCGCTGTTCGGGTTGTCTGCAATCCGCGCCGCCGCAGGCAACACGGGCGACACGAGCTTCACTTGGCTGGCGTTTCGCGGCACGGTATGTCCGTTGCGTTTGCCGGAGGCCACACCGCTGTTCATCCGCCCCTGCTTGTTTTTGGACGCAGGGGTTCTGCAGGGCAATGTTTCGCTGGCCGGTACCACTCGCGATGAATCCAAGAGCTGGTTCGCGGCGGGCGGGTTCGTCCGGGTCGAAGCCCTGGCCGACGAAGTCTTGTCCTTTCAGCTGGATGGCGGCATCACGGCCGCTCTGAAACGCGACACCTTCGACGCCGGCTCGGGTGACGGCAATGCCTTCCGCGTGCCTTCTTCGGGCATTTTGGGGCGAATCGGGCTATCTTACCGCTTCCAGTGATCGATTCTCCCCACGCCTCACATGAACCATGAACAAGGCGATGCGCTCAGAAATGGCACTAGTCGCGGGGGCGGGGTTCGACGCTGAGGCGAATTCTGGTCGCGAGTGCGACGCGAGCGCTGTCGGGGAGGCTGAGCCACGCCACATTCCAGATCGCGTATCTGGCACGCGTTTGTCCTTCACCTCGAAAGAGGAAGACGACGCGCGCGTCGCCGGCCTCTTGCGCACACACTTCCGTGATGTGTGGCGGATCGTGCGCCGCTTCGGTGTGCCAGAGAATTGCGCAGACGACGCCACACAAGAAGTGTTCATCATCGCCTCGCGGCGGCTCGCGGATATCGTGCCGGGTAGCGAACGGCCGTTCCTGCTCGCGAGCGCCGTGCGCGTCGCGGCGAACCTGCGCCGCTCACTCGGCGCTCGACGCGAGTGCCCCGAAGACGACTCTCAGCCGGAGGGCATCGATCCGCGCCCGAACGCCGAAGCGCTGCTCGATCAGAAGCGGCTGCGCCAAATGCTGGACGGCGTGCTCGACGAGCTGTCCGATGATCTGCGCGTCGCCTTCGTCCTGTATGAGCTCGAGGGCATGTCTTCGCCCGAAATCGGCGAGCTGCTCGGCATACCGGTGGGCACTGTCGCGTCGCGTTTGAGGCGCGCGCGGGAGGCCTTCGAGCTGGGCGTGACCAAGCTCAAGGCACGCGCGCGCACGCGCAGTACGGAGGGCGTGTGATGCAAAACCGTCGCTCACTACCGCCTCTCGAGGATGATTTTACGCGCGCGCTGCTGCGCTCCGCAGACGTCGACGAGCCGTCCCGCGCTGCTTATGCCAAAGTAGCCGCCGCACTCGGCGTCGGCACGGCGCTCGGTGTTGGAGCTTCCTTGCCTGCGCCGGCGGCAGTGGTTGCTGGGGTGTCTGTCGCGTCTAGCGCTTCGGGCTTTGCGCGTTGGTTTGGCACTCTGGCTGGCAAGCTCACGCTGCTCGGCGTGTCCGGCGCGCTGCTGCTCGGTGCAGGTGCTGCCTTCTTGCATCATGGTGGGGCGCCCAAGTCCCGAGCCTTGCTCGCGGCTCAACCTGAAGTGCAGCAAGGCTCGGCGCCGGTCGCCGCGGAGCCCGCAGTTGCCGCTTCGCCGCAAACGAGCGTGGCGCCGCGCCAGGCTTCCACCGACAGCGACGCGCCACGCAGCATCGTGCGTCCCGCGCATGCCGCGTTCCACGGTGTGCGTTCGTCCAGCTCGTCGCTACCCGAACAAGTTCAGTCGCTGGATCGCGCGCGCGTCGCGCTCAGCTCCGGGGACCCCGGCGCCGCGTTGATCGAAATCACGCATTACCGCAATGCCTGGCCAAAGGGCGTGTTTTTGACCGAAGCCAGCGTGCTCGAGATCGAAGCACTGGCCAAGCGCGGCGAACGCTCACTGGCGGGAGCGCGCGCCCAAGCCTTCGTCACCGCGCACCCGGACAGCCCCCAAGCCGAACGCCTCCGCGCGCTGATCCCCACCGCTCAGCCGTAGCGAAAGCGCATCCAACGCAGCGTTCCGCTCGAGGCGCCGCCGGCGTCGGCCAAACAATCGGAGTAGCCCATGACGAGTTTCCCAGCTCGAAGGCGGAAGTGTGCTCACACCTTGCCGCTGCCGCCGCCCAGGAATTGAGATTGTTGATGGTCACGCGACGACGTCGCTCCGCGGCAAAGCCTTCGGCGGCGAGTCGCGAGGGGCTTGCACGCTGCGGAATCGTGAGCGCGCGTCAGCGGCGCAAAGGGCAGGTTGATGCACCACGGCTGGGGCGCAACCGGTGGCTGGCTCGCGCTTTAGCCTCGCCCCGCCGAGAAATATACTTTGTATACAAAGTCCGACTTAGCCATTCCCGGGCCCTTAGTTGCGGCGCCTCGCGTGCGTCTTCGTTTCGGCCTTCCGCCACCGGCGGAGTCATGGCAAAGCTCCGCCTCATGCACGAGCTTGCGCGTTTCGTGGTTGATGTGCCGGATTTCCCGCAGCGGGGCATCTTGTTTCGCGACATCAGCAAGTTGCTCCGCGAGCACTTTCCGGACACGGTGCGCGCTCTCGACCAGCTGTTCAGTGCGGCGGAGTGGGACAGCTTCGACGCGGTTGCGGGCATCGAGTCACGCGGCTTCATCTTAGCGGCCGCGCTGGCGGCTCAGCGAGGCAAGGGCTTCGTGCCCGTGCGCAAGAAGGGTAAATTGCCGCCGCCGGTCGTGGATATGGCCTATGATCTCGAGTACGGCGCGGGCGTGATCGAGATGCAGCGCGGCACTGGGCGCTTGCTGCTGATCGACGACGTGCTCGCGACGGGCGGCACGCTGCTCGCTGCGGCCCCGCTGTGCAAGCTCGCGGGCTACGACGTGACGGGCATTGGCGTACTGATCGACATTGGCCTGATCAAGGATTTTTCCTGGCAGAGTCTGCCGGCACGGACCGTGATTCGCTATGGCTGAGCCCAGGCAACGCGTTCCGCCGCTGGTGGTGATCGCGCTCGAGATCGAGGGTCAGGGCCTGTTCGAGCGCGCGGATGTCAGCGTGCTGTATACGGGGCTCGGCAAGGTCAACGCCGCGCTCATGCTTGCGCGCAAGCTCGCGACGCTACGCGCTCAGGGTCAGCTGCCGGAGCTGGTCGTGAACTTTGGTACGGCGGGCAGCCGCAATCTGCCGACGCGCAGCGTGGTTGCGTGCCGCAAGTTCGTGCAGCGAGACATGGACGTAACAGGTCTCGGCTTTGCGTTGGGCGAGACACCCTTCGAGGCCACTCCGGCGGTGCTCGAGTTCCCGGCGGTCTGGAAGCACCTTCCCGAAGGCGTGTGCAGCACCGGGGATCGCTTCGAGACCGGTGAGCTCACTTTGCCTTGTGACGTGATCGACATGGAAGCTTATGCCCTGGCCAAGACTTGCCTGGTTGAAGGCGTGCCCTTCGCGTGCGCGAAGTTCGTCAGTGACGGCGCGGATTCGACTGCCGCTGACGACTGGCAACAGAGCTTGCCCGGCGCGGCAGCCGCTTTTCTCGCGCTGTATTTCCAATTACGCGGCTTCACGCTTCTTGAATCGTGAAGCCGAGTGCCAACGCGCGCTCGACGATGCGTTGGTACGGCGCGTCACTGCCGCTGTCGCGCCACGCGCCGCGGCGGCGCATGTCCGCGAACGTTTCCCGCGCGCCAGCTTCGAGCCCGATGTTGCAGCGGAACTCGGGCACGTGCGCCTTGGCTTTGGCCGAAGAGTACGCGCCGTGAAATTGGGTGATTTCCGCCAAGAAGTCGAAGCGCTTCGGATCTTGCGCGATCAGCCATGCGCTGGGCACGAAGATCAGCTTGGCACGCGTGTCGAGGGCGCGAGCAACCTCGCGGTAGTAGCTGCGCCAAGTCAGCACTTCGTCGCGCGTCGCGTTGTAGGCCTCGCCGTACGTCTTCGGTTCGAGCGCGGCGTAGGCAAAGAACTTTCCGCACTCGTCGCGATGCGTGGACTGCCACAGCCCGAGCCCGTCGCCTGCGACCAGCACGGGCAAGCCGCGCGCCACGCGGTCCCAAGTGCCGCTGTCGAATTCTTGCTGATCAATCAGGGAATTTCCCGGTCCGTAAGTGTGGCTCGGTCGCACGATAGTTGCCGCAAACGCACCGCGCTGTGCCGCGCCAAGAAAGGCGAGCTCGCAGGCGAGCTTATTTCGCCCGTATTCACTGATGGGCTTCTGCGGAAACGTTTCGTCGATCAACACCTGAGGCGGCGTATCGACGCTATACGTGCACACCGTCGAGCAGAAGATCAACTGCTCGCAGCGCCCGCTGAACGCGCTGATGCTCGCCTCCGCCTGCTCGGGCGTGAAGCAGATCATGTCGAACACGACGTCGAAGCGCTCTTGTTCGAAGGCGCGCACGAAGGCCGTGCTGTCGTCTCGGTTGCCGAGCAAGTGCCGCACGCCCACGGGCAGCGCGCTCTGTCGCTGGCCGCGATTGTACATCGTGACTTGGGCGCCGCGTGCCGCGAGGTGTTTGGCAATTCCCGTGCTGATTAGGCCAGTTCCGCCGACGATGAGCGCGCTCTGCATGTGCCGAGAGAACAGCACGCGCGCGCACGCGGAGCAACGCATTTACCGCGGAGCTGAAATTGGTTCCCGACCCAATTGCACAGGTTCTTGAACGGGCCCGAGCTGTGCGCGGGAGGCGCTCCGTAGTATCAATGCGGCATGCGTAGGTTTGAGTACGTCTTAGCTTCAGGCTTCGCCTCTGCTTGTGTATTGGGTTGTGGTGGTAGTAGCGCCGTCGACTACTTCTCGGGTGGCGGTGGTTCTGCTGGCGTCTCAGTACGCGACAAGGACAGCTCGGCCAGTGCCGGGCAGTCTGTAGCCGGCAGCAGCAGCGTCGATCGTAGCGGTGGCGTTGGCGGTGGTAACGCCAGCAGCGGTGGTGACACCAGCAGCGGTGACACCGGCAGCGGTGGTGACACCAGCAGCGGTGGTGACACCAGCAGCGGTGGTGCGAGCAGTGACGCTACCGCGGGGAGCAGCGGCGCGCTGAGCAGTAGCGGGACTGCGGGCGCGCCGAGCCACGGAGCGTGCGCGCCGGTTGCTGATCTCGGCTCGGGGGTGAGCTTTGCCAGCGCGGGTCCGGTGTGCCTGCGTGTGACGCTCGATATCACGGGCTGGGGTTGTTCGAACTTCGACGGTCGCACCGTGAAGGTGAACGGCACGACCGTCAGCTGCGCTCAGCTCCCGCTGCCCAGTAAAGTGGACGACGCATACTACTTCGACGTCTCAGCCGGCGAGCTCGACTACGCCAGCTTGTACTGGTACTGAGCTCGCCCTCGGCCGGCGGCGCGGCTGCGATTCGTCTTGCTCCAACGCCCGCCTGGTCTAAGTTCCGGCTATGGCTTCCGGTCCCAAGCTTCGCGTCGCGGTTCTGTTCGGCGGCAGGTCAGCCGAGCACGAGATCTCTCTGCTCTCGGCGCGCTTCGTGGTCGAGTCTCTAGACCGCTCCAAGTACGAACCCATCTTGGTCGGCATCGACAAGACCGGGCGCTGGCTCTTGCAAGACGAAGCTCTGCTGCTGAGCGCCGCGCGTGATCCGCGTCTCGTGAAGCTGAATCAGTCGATGCCAGGCGTGATGCTGGCGCCGCACCCCGCCGAGGGCGGAGCGAACTTGCTGCAGAGCGGCGCAAATCCGGGCGCGCCCTTGGCGGTCGATGTGTTCTTCCCCGTGCTACACGGTCCGATGGGCGAAGACGGCACCGTGCAAGGCCTGCTCGAGCTGTCCGGCCTGCCTTACGTGGGCGCTGGCGTGCTCGGCTCGGCTGTCGGCATGGACAAGGACGTAATGAAGCGGCTCTTGCTGCAGGCCGGGCTGCCCGTGCTGCCGTATGAAACGCTGCGCCGCTTCGAGTGGGAGGCCGCGCCGGACGCAGCCTTGGCGCGGCTCGCCGCGCTTGGTTTTCCGCAGTTC
>DATCFJ010000790.1:0-6971 GCA_036509605.1 Polyangiaceae bacterium
GCGCGCCGTTGCTCGGGTGCTGCGCGTGCGACGAGCCTGCTGACGACGCTCCCGAAGAGCTCGGCTCGACCGGCAGCGCATCCAAGTCAATCGGCGCGGCAACGCTGCCGGCTTTGGCCTCGGCTTTGGGCGTGGCTGCCCCGAGCTCTGCCGAGGTCGATTGCGGACGTTGCGCCCCTTGCGCCCCGCCGGGCGCGCTGCCGAGGAGCTCCGGGTGCGCACGCAGCGCGAGGAACGAGCCACAGGCAGCGACCGCGACGAGCGCGATCAACCCCATGAGCTTGTATTTCTTAGTCGGTCGCAGCGCCGCCAGCTCTTCGTCAGTGACCTGCGCGGGAGCGCTGATCCGCGTTCGCGGCAGCGTGGCCTTGGCGGACGAGGGTTGGCGGGCGGGCGTGCTCGAGCGCAGCGACGTCGTCTCGCGCAAGGGCGCGCCGCTCGAAGGCACGGGCACCTCGCCCATGCTCGGCGGATACACGCTCTGGATCTCGAACTCCGGGCAATCGATGCCGGCATTTTTGAGCGCATGATAACAGCGCTCGGCCGAGATTCGCGAACGGCGCGGCGCGAACGGATAGAGCGCGATGGCCAGCTCCGCGATGTTGCCGTAGCGCTTCTCGACGTCCTTCTCCAAGCAATTGAGCAGCACGGCTTCCAGCTCCTCGGGGGCATCCGGCACCAACGTGCGGAGCGGAATGGGATCTTGCTCCAGGATAGCAGCGCTGAGTTGCATCAGCGTCGGCTCGTCGAACGCAACGACACCCGTGAGCAGCTCGAACAATACGCAGCCAAGCGACCAAATGTCGGTGCGCGCATCGACGCTCTCCGACGAACGGATCTGTTCGGGGGACATGTACACCGGCGAACCGATGGGCATCGTCGTGCGCGCAAAGGCGCGCTTGCCGCCAGGGGTCAGGGCGACCTTCGAAATGCCGAAGTCGAGGATCTTGATGAAATCCAAGCCCTGCGCGTGGCGTGTCAAAAACAAGTTCTCGGGTTTGATGTCGCGATGCACGACGCCGGCGGCATGGGCCGCGGCTAGCGCTTCGCAGGCCTGCATCACGTATTCGACCGCGACCTTGATCGGCAACGGCCCGCCGTGAGCCAGCACGTCGGCCAGATCCTGCCCGGCCAGATGCTCCATGACGATGAACGGCACGCCGTCGGGCAAGGTGCCCACGTCGAAGACGCGGGCCACGTGCTCGCTGCGGATCTTGGCCGCCGCGCGGGCTTCGCGCGCAAAGCGCTCGACCAGCTCTGGGATCTGCAGGGCCTCGGGGCGCAAGAACTTCAGAGCTACGACCTCGCCCAGCTCGACGTGCATGGCGGAGACCACGTAGCCCATGCCGCCCGAGCCAATCAGCTTCAGGACCTCGTATTTGCCGGCGATGACTTCGCCCATCGCGAAGGGGAGCTCGACCGAGGTCGCCTCCGCTAGCGCGACCAAGCCGCTGGACGGATGGCTCGCGTGCGTCGCGCCGCTAATGCGTGGAGCCGGGGTTCGCATGCTTTCCTGCCTGCCCAAAATAACGCTCGCTCGCCGCGTTTCTTTAGAGTGGACGGCTCCCGTCATGGTCCACACTGAACATAGGCACCACTCTTGGCCTGCGACTTCACGTCGAATATCAGGCCGGAGCTGGCATACGCGGGTTTTGTCGTAGGTCCTCCAACGCACCACATTTCGAGAGTGCCACCCAGCACGGCGCCATTCGCATCCCAATCGAGATTTCCGAACGTGCCGATTGCGGTGATTGTCGAACCTGCGGCGAGCTTTTGGAATGCGGCCAGAATGTTGGTGCTCGTGGCCTCGACCTGCATTGCGCCACCAGCCAGCTTGCGCAAGCCCAGAGCGACGTTCGGGCCGGACACCGGCAGTGTGCGAGTTGCGGCCAGCGCCAGGGCTATCGCGTAGGCGGCGTCGTGGGAAGGGCCCATGCCCGAGGTTGTCGCCGCGCTGCCGGGGTAGCGCAGGTTGTAGTCGAGCACGAAGGCGTTGAAGGTGTCGCCAGGTGTGTTGCTGCCGCTCGGGCCGGGCGTAATGCCGGTGCCGCGCACTCGGTGTCGAAGGTCATCGTTGTTGGTCAAGGCGGCCAGCAGCTCCGGCACCTTCACTGAGTCGATCAGCACGTAGTTTGGACGATCGGTGGCCGGGGGCCACGCGGCTTCGAGCGGCACCATGACCTTGGTAATGGCCTCCGCGGTGCCGGCCAGAACGATGATGTCGGGCGCGAACGTCACGTAGTTGGCGACCAATGTCGCCTCTGTCGTGTCGGTGCCGTTGTAGCCGTCGATCCGCACATTATTGTTGGTCAGGTTGGCGGTCATTGACACGCCGTTTAGCATTAGATCGTTCAAGGACGTGCGAGTGCCGATGCCGAGCGCGTCGTTACGGAACACGACCCCGAGCTTGATGGTCGACTTCGAGCGCGCCGCTTTGAGCGACTGCTCGAGCACGCCGATCTGATTGATCATCAGCGGCGCGCGCTGCACGTCGGACGGCACCATCAGCCAAGTCAGGTCATTGTCGCTGAGCGAGGCAATGCTGGACGCGACGCCGGTTGGGCTCATGATCACCGTGTTGCCGGGGATGGTCACTTTGGTGGATACGTCGAGCGTGTCTTGACTGGTGTTGGGGCCGACAATCGCTGGCACGTGCAAATCACTCACTAGGTGAGTTGCGGCGCGCACGAGGTTCGTCGATTCGTCGCAGGACACCATGACCAAAGGGCGCCCGTTGGCAGACGTGCTGCCAGACGGAATGCCGCCCGCGCTGTTGATCTGCTCGACGGCCATCGTGGCTGACTGCTGGCGCGAAATGTTGGTCGGGGCCGTGGTGCCCTTGGTCGAGAACAGCGAGCCGATGACGATCGCGCTGTTGTCCAAGTAGTTGCCTGTGATGGTGCCGCAGTCGTCGCTGAGCAGCTGCACGCAGTGCGGAATGGGTGTTTTTACGCAGACCGAAGGTTTGGCTTCGGCTTCTGCGGCGGCGCCAGCGAGGCCCATCGCATCCACCGCAGCGCGATCGGTGCACTCCTGATTCGTGGTGCAATCGCCCGATGCGGGCTCGATACTTCCGCCCTCTCCGCCGAGCGAAGCCGTGTCGCCGCCGTTCACGCTGCCGCCCGCGCCGCCGTGCCCGCTCGGCTTGCCGCCCGCACCGCTCGACGCGTTTGCTGTGCCCGCGCCCGAGTCCGAGCCAGCAGCTGCGTGAGTGCCGCCGCTGTCGCCGCTGCCGTCACCGCCCTGAGCGCCCGATGGCAACGAAGGGTCGTCAGTGACGGAGATCTTGTCGAGACCGACGATGTTGTTACACCCGGCGATTCCCGACACCACCAACGCCAATGCGTAGCTTGCTTGACGGATGACTCGATTTGATTGCATGCCCATGATCCCTGTCGTGCGCCGAAGTCAGGCGTGACATGTGCAACGGCTTAAGCGTTGGCTTGATAAGCCGTTGGTGAATCCACACACATGAGCTCGTCTTGTGTCTGCCGCGTTTCGCTGGCTCCCCGCTCAAGATCGCCTCAAGCACACCGCGGGAACGTCGGAAATTTCGGCTCAGAAAGGATTGCAATGGCACTTCGTCGACATCGTTCCTGGTCATGGATCACGGCTCTCGCGCTCGGCGGTGGTGCTGTTCAGTTCGGTCTGATGAGTAATGCACAGGCCGAGGAAGACTCAGCGGCGGAAACCGCCGCTGCCAGAACCTTGGCGGTGGATGGGCTGAAGCTCGCGCAAGCCGGCAAGTGCGACGAGGCGATCCCGAAGCTCGATCGAGCCGAGAAGCTGCACCACTCCGCGATCGTTCTGAGCCGTCTCGGCGAGTGTGAAGTTAGCCAAGGCAAGCTCGTCGAAGGCACCGAGATGCTCCGTAAAGTACTGCGCGAAGCGCTGCCACCAAACCCGAGTCCGGCGCTCAGCAAAGCCTACGAACACGCCCAAAACACCCTTGATTCAGCCAAGCCCAAGATCGCGGGTCTGACTATCTCGGTGAGCGCGCCGCAAGGAACGGAGTTGCATTTGACCGTCGACGGGCAGGCCGTCGCGAGCACGCTGCTCGACAGTGAATTGCCCGCCGATCCCGGCGACCACGTCGTCGAAGCGAGCGCGACCGGTTTCTTGAAGGCTGCCTCGCGCGTCACCTTGACCACTGCTGACAAGAAAACCGTCACCCTCAAGCTGGAGGTCGATCCGAACGCCCCTGTTCCGGCTGTGGCGAGTGCGACTGACGACGCCAAGGTGGGCACCGCCCCGCCCCTTGCTCAGAACGGCGCGGGCCCCCGCGCTGCGGTTTCGACCCCGCCGGCGCCGCAGCAAGACCCGAGCCACGCGGCGGCCTACGTGTCCTTTGGTGTTGGCTTAGTGGGCGTCGGCGTTGGCAGCGCGTTCGGCTTGATTGCGCTCACGGACAAGCACAACCTGAGCGGCTGCACGTCGAACGTGTGCCCTGCGAGTAGCCGTGACTCGGTCGACACCGCGAAGCGCGCGGGCAACATCTCCACGATCGCATTTGGCGTGGGTGGTGCCGGGTTGCTCTTGGGCACCGTCCTGTATTTTTCGGTCGGCGGCTCATCGGAGACCCAGGCCGCTAGCCACGCGCACCACGGCTTTGCCGGCCTCGAGCACGGTCGAGCGTTAGTTGGCCCGGGTAGCGTGCAACTTGCGGCCGATTTCTAGGCTATTTCTAGCCGTACTGGCCGGCTCGGTCGTAACGGTTCTCGCGCCTCGCTCCGCTCACGCAGTGGGTAAGCAGGGCGAGGCGATTCAGACCGACACGCTCGGCGCGAGTCTGTTTACGCGCGACTTCGAGAGCAAGGTTTCGCGCAACATCAGCAAGACCGTCAACTTGTCGGAGTTCGTAGGCATCCACGCGTACGTGGTGGACCGTGTGCGCGTAGGCATGAATCTGCAGCTCACGGAGCGAGTCTGGCCCGACCTGCCTCCGGGCGCGAGCCGGATACAGCGGTTTGGACTGCTTCCTCAAGTCGGTTGGAACTTCTACGGCCCGCTGTTCAGCTCATTGGTGGTTGGGGTCGTCCCGCGGACCGACGGCAAAGCTCAGCTAAACCTCACGCTGCAGGCAGTGCTTGGCGCAAGCTTTCCGATCGCCGGCCGCTTTCGCTGGAGTGTCGCCGGCGAAGTGCCATGGACCTACTATGATCACCAGATCCTCGGCGTGACCGCGCTCACTGGGATCTCGATTCGCTTGTGAGGCGCCCAGCGCGCTAAAGGCAGAAGACTATTTGCCGTCGCGAAAGCGCTGCGAGAGTTGCGTGCCGGAAATGGTGCGCTTCATCGGAGGGCGGTCTGGCTCGGCCGCGATGGCCGTGGGCGTTCCGGCCTTGGTCTGCGTTTCGGTGGCCGAATAGAGCGAGGCTGAACGCGGCACGAGCGATTCAGGCCAGACATCGAAGCTTGGCACTGCTGCAGCAGGGGCAATGCGGCTGACGAGCGCGTTGGCGGCCGCGCGCCGGCGGTCCTCGCGCCAGGCTTGGATGGTGAGCAGCAGCGTCAGGGCCGCCGGCAATAACGCGCTGGACGAGCCCAGTTTGCGCGTCAAAAACCCACCGAGAGCGGCGCAGGCCGTAAAGGCCAGCAGAGCCGTCGCGATCGGGCCGAAGTTAGCGCGCGGTTTGCGGTCGCGCTTGTGCGGGCTGAGGATCTTGCCGAGGAGGTGATCGGCGATCTCGATCACGACGTGCGTCAAATTGCCCGTCATCACCGTGGTCGGGCACGACGACGCTAGCGATTCGCGCATCAAGGAGTTTTGAAAGCCCATCGCCGCGACGGCGCAGCTGCCGCCGAGCAGGAAGGCAAAGTGCGGACCCGCATGGAGCACTCGGGTCAGGAGATCACTCGCGCTGAATAGCGCGAGCGCACCAGTGACGAGCGCTAAGAGCCCGGTGAACGCGCGCTGACCATTGCGGCGTCGCATGCGCGCGACCAGCGTCGCCGTGACTACGGAAGCGACGAACACTGGCAGCACCCAAAGCCGGGTGAGGTGGCTACTGGCATGTCCCGAAGAAAGCGCGAGCGCCTCGGCCACGATCTCGCCCGTGATGTGAGCAGGGAACAGGCCAACGAGACACGCGACGCCCGCGGTGTCGACGTAGCCGCCCACTCCGCTGAGCAGTACCGAATGCAGGTGCATGCCCATCCCTGGCATGATGCTGGGGTTGGGAATGAGGCTGTAGCTAGCTCGCGGCACCGGGCTCAGGCCTGGCCGTGAGCGTCGTGCGTCGGCCGCCTGCACGGACGGTGTTGACGGAGCACGCGGGGGATCAGTACGGCGGAGCGGTAACACGCGCTTATATGAACGGACCGATTGGCCTGTACTTGCGTGTCTGTTTGGCTGGCCCTTAAGCTTTTAACTAGGCGGTTTCCGCCAGCATTTAGCGATTTTGAGACATGCCTCACTGGGCCCGCGTCAGTTTTCGAGACGCTGCGAAACATAGCCGAAACAGACGCCCCATTTCAGCTTGCGCGACTTCGGGACAGGCAATAGCAAGGTGGCGATGACCGGAGCGGCAGATTCGCAGACTGACAAGGAGCTGGCTGTGGTGACGGGCACGAGGCGAGCGCTGCCGGGGGTGTGGGCCGCTGCCGGAGCGGTGCTGTGCGGTGTCCTCTACTTCTTGGCGTTCCCCGGCATCGACATCTGGCCGCTCGGCTTCGTCGCGCTGATCCCGCTCCGCCTGGCGCTGGTCGGACAGACGCCGAAGCGCGCGTTCTGGCTCGGCTGGCTGAGCGGGCTCGTGATGATCACGCTTGGCTTCTACTGGATGGTCGACATGATGAAGCAGTTCAGCGGCTTCTCGGCGCCCATCTGCATGCTGCTGCTGCTGATCGTGAATGCCTTCGAGGGCGGCCGCATGGGGCTCTTCGCGTGGCTGTTTGCGCGCGGCGAGCAGCGCTTTCCCAGGCACTCGGGCTTGCTGTTTTTGGCGGCGCTGGTGACGAGTGAGCTGACC
>DATCFJ010000791.1:0-6422 GCA_036509605.1 Polyangiaceae bacterium
GACCCGCGTGCGAACGCTTCGAGCGCAAATTTGTGGCCTTTGTAGGGCTCGTTTTTGCCGACCACGAGGTAATACGGCGCGTCGCTGCCGATCAACGCGGCGGCGCTGCGAGCCGCCGCAGCAACGTCCGCCGCGGGCACGAAGGCTGGACCCGCCGCGTTGTGAATGACCCGCAGCCGCCCTTTGCACTCCGGTGCGACGGCGATCATTCGATCTGCCGTGGTCTGCGAGACCGCGATCAAACGCGTGGCATTCGCCAGCGCGTAGCGCATCCCGCGTTGGTAGTAGCGCGCACGCACGCGCCGCAGCAGCGGCCGCGCGTCCACCTTCTCGGAATGCTCGAGCCACATCAGATCGTGGATCGTGACCACGGTACTGCACGACAAGCCGCGTCCGAGCAAGCTGAACGGAAAATGCACGACGTCATCGGGCGCGAGCTCGTCCAACGACGCGGGGCGAAATAGCGTACGCACGCCGTCAGCGGTCGCGGGCACGACGACGCAGCGCACGTTGGCGCCTTTGACCGGCTCCGGGTTGTCCGGGTGCGTCCACAGGCGAAAACGCGCCTCGGGCGCTAGCGTTGGTATGCGCGCAATCAGTGCCGCCACGTAGCTGCCAATCCCGCTCGGCCGAGTGCGCACGTAGCGAGCGTCGATGACGAAACGACCAGAATCTCGCAACGAGGCTACCCGTTCTGCATTAGTGGCAGCCGCCGTGGGCCGTCGAAATCGAGCGGCTGTGCGCGCCACTCGTCGTACGCGCTCTGCGTGCGCACGCAGCCGATGGTGCAGGCGTCGGCGCAGGTTTTTTTGGTGTAGAACTGGGTCTTCAAGTCGCTCTTATCGTACTCGAGCAGCGCTTTTTTGAAGACACCGCGTGTCTGCGAGCACCAGTGAATGTCGCCGAACTCGTCGACATACAAGTAGCGGCTGCCGGCCCGGCACTTGAACGGCGCGCTGCCCGTTTGCAAGATGCGCTCGCGGTAGTCGTGCGCCTCGCGAAAGCGGCGCCCACCGAGCATCTCCTTGACGCGGGCGAATGCGGCTTTGCCGGCTTCGTCGAGCTGCATTTGACCGGTGCCGTCGTGGAGCACCAGCACGCGCGGGCGGAAACCGAGCTCCTGCGCGGCTTCGACGACTTTCAGCGCCTCGCCCGGAGTCGTCGCGCCGAGCACTGCGCTCAGCACGATCGGAAATTTCGCAGTGCGCGCCAGCATGCGCAGCTTAGGCAGCATCGGCTTCAACACTTTGACGGTCACGTCGTTCGGCAGCACGCCGTCGACGCTGACCTGCATCTCCATCAGGCCAGCGTCGTTCAACGCTTGGACCTTCTTCTCGTTCAGCAGGTACGCGTTCGAGATCATCATCACCTTGTGGAATGACTTGCTCCGCGCGTAGCTGATAAGCTCAGTGATCTCCGGGTGCAGCATCGGCTCGCCGCCCGTGAATTCCAGACTGAACGTGCCAAGCTCCTTGAGCTTGTCGATGCGAGCCTTCAGCACCTCCGTCGGCACCGGCTCTGACGTTTCGTCGAACTCGTTGCAGTAGCCGCAGGTCAGGTTGCAGCGGCGAACCACGACGAGCTGGGCCAGAAAGGGGCCGTACAGGCTACGAGTGATCGCGCGCATTCCGGCCCTTTAAGCGCAGTTTCGCTCCGGATGAAAGGTCGACATTGGGAGCCGAGCGCGGTCAGCGCGGCAAACGTGCGATTGTTGGCCGGGAATCAAGGTCGAGTCGCTCTCGTAAAGAGCCACCGCAGCGACCGAGAGCGGCTCGCTCAGATGAGATTCGCGAGCGGGCCGTGGCAGGTGTCGGCTTGACCGAAGGTCGTCCGATTGTCGCCCATCGCGTTGAGCACCGAGACCAAAAGATCGTTGTGCGACGCCGATTGGTACTGCACGAAGCGACCAGTGCGAAAATACCAGCCGCCGCCCGCCATCAGGAAGGGCATGTTCTGGTGGGAGTGCGTATTGCCCTCTGACACTTCGTTGCCCCACAGCACGAGCGTGTTGTCGAGCACCGTGCCCGAGCCTTCTGGGATTTGGCTCAGGCGCGTCAAGAAGTTCGCGAGCATTTGTGCGTGCCAGGTCTGGCGCGTCACGAGCTCCAGGTGCGCATCGGGATCGCTCGGGCCCTCGTGAGACAGCGCGTGTCCCTCCCCCAAGCTGTTCAGCCACGGGTAGCGAATGTGATTCAGCGAAGTGGAGATCTGGAAGCTTGCGACCCGAGTGAGGTCACACGCGAACGCCGTCGCTAGCATGTCCAAATGCAGGGCGGCAATCGTCGGCATGTCATCTTCGCTGGTCGGGTCGAGCGTGGCCGGCACCGCGGGCGCCACGCAGGCCGCGCTACCGTTGCTGGTAACCGCCATGCGGCTTTCCAAGTCGCGAACCAAGCTGACATGCGCGTTGAGCTTCTGCTGATCTTCCATGCTCACGCGGGCGGAGAGGGATTTGAACTGCGACTGCACGGTGTCGAGCACCGAACGGCGACGCGCGCGCAGCTCGGCGACCTCGTCGCTGTTTTGACCAAAGCCGCTGAACAGACGAGTAAAGACGTCGCTCGGGTTGTTCATGGGCGGCAGCGGAGCGCCCGGGCCGGCGTAAGCGATGCGTCCTTGAACGTCATTTTCCGTGGCGCGCACGCCCAGCTCGAGGCTCGTGATCGGCGTGCCGACCGCGAGCGTCTTGGCCGCTTGTTGGTCGACGCTGATGCCGTTGGCCCAACCCGCAGTTTGTCCGCAGCCATCCACGAAAAGATCGCCGCTCTGCAGCTGCTGACCTGTGAACAGCCCACCGATGCCCTTCTGGTGCAGGCCGCCCGGACCGGTGTTGGTGATGGTTAGATCGACGCCGCCCAGAAAGAGCAGGCGATCCTTGAACGCAGCTAGCGGAGCGTGAATCGTGTTCAGGTCGAAGGCGGTCTCGCTCGTTACATTCGTCGGCCACCAGGCGTCGGGGATCACGCCGTTGGGCGTGTACATGAGCACGAGCCGCTTCGGGAACGTCTCGGCCGCAGCGCCCGCGCGCAGCGACGAGAGCAACGGCACAAGGGCCGCGGCACCGCCCGCTGCGCGCAGAAAATTGCGCCGAGTAAGATCCGGATTCTTGCGCGCGTGCATCGTCACATGTCCTCCGGAACGGCGGGTCGATAGCGGAAGGCGTCGGTCAAGGTCAGAGCCACGAGCAGCTCCTTGAATTGCCCGCCCGAAGTCACGAACTTCTTCTGCACGTCGAGCACGCTGCAGGCATCCGCGGCGGTTTCAACGCGGCCCATGGCGTAGCGGAACCAGTTGGTCGCTAGGCAATTTTTCGCTCGCGGGCTAACGGCGATGCGCTGCGATAACTCTTCTGCGCCGTTGAAGGTGCCGTCGAGCCCCGTTTCGCCAGTCGCAATCATTTCGCCGGAGGCATCCACCGGCAGCCCATTTTCCTGGGTGCGGTAGCGACCTAGCTGGTCGTAGTTCTCGAAGCCGAAGCCCGTGCCGTCGATCAAGTCGTGGCACGCGGAACACGCTGCAGACGCCGTGTGCACCTTGAAGCGCTCGCGAGTCGTGAGCGATGGATCGGGATCGGGCGCGACGGGGTTGAAGTTCGGCGGCGGCGGCGGCACTGGGATACACAAAATTTGCTCACGCACGAACACTCCGCGCTGTACCGGCCCAGATTGATCCGAGTGCGCCAACATGGCCATCAGCGCAGGCTGGGTGAGCAAGCCGACTTGCCCTGGCGCCGCGCTGACCGACGCAAAGCCGCTCTTCGGTGCATCGACCCCGAACACACCGGCCAAACGCGCGTTCACGTATATGTCAGGCGCCAGGAACAGCGAGCTCAGATCGCCCTTGTCCCAATAAACGTGATCCAGAAACTGCTGTAGCGACTCCTTGTAGTCCGCACCGATGTCCTTGACGTCGGTCGTGGCATCCGGAGGATTGCGCGCAAGGCCCGACAATTGGTCGAGGCGCAGCCACTGCTCGTTGAAGTCACGGACCATCGCATGCGCCTTCGACGTTTCGAGCAGCCGGCGCGCTTGCGTTTCGATCTCGTCTGCGCTGGCCAATTGGCTTTTGTCCGCGGCAGCGAACAGCGCGTCGTCGGGCATGGATCCGGTGAGGAAATACGATAGCCGCGACGCCATCTGATACGGATCGAGGATCACCGCGCCGGTTTCTGGAGTCGCTGCACGAGCCGCGTCGACGCGATACAGGAACTGCGGAGACTGCAGCATGGCTTGGATGGTCAGCTCCACCGCGACCGAATAGCCGCGCGAGGCGGCCATGCCGGCAAACAGGGTATTATAGGCCTGAGCTTCGTCGGCCAGCAGTGGGCGGCGAAAGGCGCGCTTGCCGAATGTGCTCACGAAGCTAACGCCACACGCGGTTTGCTCGGCCACGCTGGTGCCTGCGCAGGGTGCCAGAGTCGTTAGATTCGCGGGAACGGCGCGGCCCGCGATGCCCTCGGCCGCGTCCATGAACTGCTCGACGAGCAGCGGATTGGCGATGTGCACTTCAGTGTTGTTGTTGAAGCCTTGAACCTGGTTCTCGGGCGGAAAGCTCTGCGAGGGCCGCGAGGTGTCCCCGAGCAAGTCGGCGATCGTCGCGTCGTACTGGACGCGCGTCAGCAGCGAGAGCGGCGAGGTCGGGTGCAAGTCCGGCTGACACACGAGCGCGGTGGTGCCGTCCCCGCCGGCCGCTCCGCCCGAGCTCGAGGAACCGGCCATGCTCGAAGAACCGGCCGCGGCCATGCCTCCGCCCGCCCCGACCGAGGGCGAACCGCTCGAACAGCCGCTGGCGGCAGCGAGGGTCAGCGCGCAGGCAGGGCCCAGCAATCGTAAGACGAGGCGCATGGTCAGGTTCAGAGCGGCGAGGCGCCGTGGCGCTACCCCGGGAGAAAAAGCGTGCACTCCCCTAGCGGCTCCGTCAAACCGTTCCTAAAGACGAGCCGGATTTAATGGACGCGCTGCCCGGGCTTGGCGCCGCTGTCTGGTGCAAGCACGTAAATTTCCGCTCCCCCGGGCCCGGCCGCGATCACCATGCCTTCGCTGGTGCCGAACTTCATCTTGCGAGGTGCCAGATTGGCCACGACGACGACCAAGCGCCCCACGAGCGACTCGGGAACATAGGCGGACTTAATTCCGGCGATGATCGTACGTGTGACGCCGCCGCCCAAGCTCACCGTGAGCTTCAGCAGCTTATTTGCCTCTGGAATGGCCTCGGCGGTGACCACGCGCGCCACCCGCAAATCTACCTTGCCGAAGTCGTCGAACGAACACTCGGGGGCCAGCGGTTCAGCCGCAAGCGCCGCGCCGTCATCGACGCCGGCTTCTGCGTCACCCGCGGCAGCGGGAGCGGCCCCTGCTAAGACGCCGCCCGAGCTCGTGTTGGCCGCGCCGGCGTCGGTCGCGGCGTCGCGGGCTCTGGCCACTACCGCCTCTAGCTTCTTGGGATCCACGCGTTGCATGAGGTGTTCAAACTCCCCAACTGAACTGCCAAGTAAAGGCGATTCTGCGGCGTCGAAGCGAGCGAACGAGCACCCGAGCAACTTCTCGCTGTGCTCGGCGAGCTTGGGTAGCACCGGCGCCAGGTACACGATCAGCTGCCGGTACAGGTTCAGAGCAACGGTGCACACGTCGCGCAGAGCTTCGGCCTTTTCGGGCTGCTTCTTCAGCTTCCACGGCTCTTCGCGATCGATGTACTCGTTGGCGCGATCCGCCAGCCCCATGACCAGCCGCATGGCGCGCGCGAAATCACAGGCCTCGTAGGCCTCCGCGATCTCCGCGCCGCGCGCAGCAGCATCGCGAAACAAGCCGCCATCCTCCGGATACACGGCGGACAGCCCGCTGGCTTTGACGAAGCGCGCTGTGCGGCTGGCCAGATTCACGACCTTGCCCACCAAGTCCGAATTCACCTTGGCCGCGAACTCTTCCAGGTTGAGATCGAGGTCGTCCACTTTCGGACCGAGCTTGCTCGCGTAAAAATATCGTAAATGCGCGGGGTCGAGGTGCTCCAAGTAGGTGGAGGCTGTAACGAAGGTGCCCTTCGATTTGGACATCTTCTCGCCGTTCACCGTCAAGAATCCGTGCACCTGCACGCGTTTGGGCAACGGAAAGCCCGAGGCGTGCAGCATCGCCGGCCAGAACAAGGTGTGGAAGTAGACGATGTCCTTACCGATGAAATGGTAAATCTCTGTATTCTCCGAGCGCCACCAGGAATCGAACGCTTCGCCGTGTGCGTCGCACCATTCGCGAGTCGCCGCCATGTAGCCAATCGGCGCGTCGAACCAGACGTACCAGTAGTGCCCGGGGGCGTCCGGGATCTCGAAGCCAAAGTACGGCGCAGGGCGCGACACGTCCCAGTCCCGGAGCTCGTCAGCCAGAAAGTGGCCCTTCAGGTAGTTGGCGATCTCGGGCTGCAGCCGCCCCGGC
>DATCFJ010000792.1:0-5969 GCA_036509605.1 Polyangiaceae bacterium
TCGAAGACCTCTGAGCAGCGCGCGCGTCGCGCGCTTCCGCAGCGTTCATGCGGTTGCCGTTGAGCGCGCTGATTTTGAGAGCGGTGCGTTCACTTATTGGCGCTAGTCAACGCGCGCGCCATACGGGTAGATGCGAGCGTAGTGATGCTTGCGCTCTCCACTGAGCGCATCACGGCAAACATTCTCGAAAACGCTTCGAAACAATCCCGAAGCGTGAGCACGCACGCGCACCGTATGACCGTCCTGACGGAGAGGTAAAGCGATGACGACTGAAAGCAAACCGAAGCTGTGGACCCCAGGAGATTGGAATGCCTTCTTCGGATTCGGCACCAACATCCTAGTCAACTTGCTAGTGCTCTCGACGCTGCTCAGGTTCGTGCTCAAAATGCCGGACCACATCGTGTTCACGCGCATCCTGCCGGCCACTGGCCTGATGATGTGCTTGAGCACGATGTACTACGCGCGGTTGGCCTACAACCTGGCGAAGAAGACCGGCCGCACCGACGTGTGCGCGCTGCCTTCGGGCATCAGCGTGCCGCACATGTTCGTGGTCGTGTTCGTGATCATGCTGCCCATCAAGATCATGACCAATGATCCGATCAAGGGTTGGGAAGCCGGCTTGTGTTGGGTGTTCGTACAGAGCTTCGTGCTCATGGCGGGTGGCTTCATCGCTCCCATCATCCGTAAGATCACGCCGCGTGCAGCTCTACTCGGTACGCTGGCGGGCGTCTCGATCTCCTTCATCTCGATGCGCCCCGCGCTGGACATGTTCATGACGCCGGTGATCGGGCTGGTATGCTTCACCGTGATTCTCGCCAGCTGGTTCGGTGGCGTGCGCTACTTCAAGGGCATCCCGGCGGGCTTGGTCGCGATTGCAGTCGGCAGTCTGATCGCCTGGGGCTCGACCGCGCTCGGCTACAACTTCGGCGGCATGTCGGTGGCGACGTTGAAGGACTCGTTTTCGAACTTCGGCTTCGCGATTCCAACCCCAGCGATTGGCCACGTATTTGGCGGGTTCCACTTCTTGGGGACAATCCTGGTGACCGCCATTCCGTTCGGCATTTACGACTTGGTGGAGGCGCTCGACAACGTGGAGAGCGCAGCCGTCGCTGGGGACAGCTTCCCGACCACGCGCGTGCTGACCGCTGACGGCGTGGTCAGCCTGATCGGTTGCTGCATGGGCAACCCGTTCATCAACGCGGTGTACATCGGACACCCGGGTTGGAAGTCGATGGGTGGCCGCATCGGTTATTCCGCGGCGACGGGCATGATGGTCATCGTGCTGGCCTGGTTCGGCATCATTCCGGTGCTAGTGGCCGCCGTTCCGGTAGTCGCGATCTCGCCGATCCTGCTGTACATCGGCATGCTGATCGGCTCGCAGGCCTTCCAGGAGAGCCCGAAATCCCACGCTCCGGCGATCGTGCTCGCGCTCACGCCGCACCTTGCCGCGTGGGGCAAGCTGATGATCGACAACGCGCTCGGCGCCGCGGGCACCAATGCGCACGCGGTTGGGCTCGACAAGCTGATGCAAGTCGGCGTGCTCTATCACGGCCTCGAGGTGATGGGCGGCGGCGCGATCCTCGGCGGGCTGATGCTGGGCGCGATCGGCGCGTTCATCATCGATCGCGCGTTCATGAAAGCAGCCGGATTTGCGGCCGCCGCTGGGGGGCTGAGCTTCTTCGGCTTCATGCACGGCGAGGCGATCGGCATTGGCCAATCGCCGCTCGTTACGATTGCGTACCTCGGCTGCGCCGGCGTGCTGTTCGGCTGCGCGAAGTTTGCCACCGTGACCGCGCCTCAAGAGGAGCATCACGAACAGCACCACGCCGAGGCCGTGCCCGCCGAATAACCGTCTCGAGACACTCCGGGTGCGGAGGGGAGGGCAAGAGGCGTTGTGAGCGCCTCCCCCTCCGCGCTTTTTTTTGTTACGTGCGGTCGATGCTCTGCAGGTAGTCGGCGCGGCGCACGAGCAAGCGGGCGCGTCGATTCCAAGCGGGGCCGATCGACAGCTGGAAGGCGACGAAGTACGTGAATGTGAGAACGAGTGGCGCGCCGTACACCGGCGGTACCGCGCGGCTGTGACGGCAAATCATCGCCAGGATCAAGTTCAGCAGCATGCCGTAGAAGCCGCCGACCAAGGAGGTCAGCAGCAACACGCGACCCGGGCTGATATAGCGGTTTTTTTCGGGCCGGAAGCTGAGTAGCGGCCCCCAAAAGGCGTCGCGGTCACTCAGCTCGTTGAGTCGCTCGTCGATTTCACGATGAACCTGCTGTGCCATGCTCTCCAGGTCAGGAACGGCCGTGGCGGGAGCGGTTTAAGGCGCGAGCTCAGGGCAACGTTCGCTGCCGAATCGAATGACCGTCGCTCCAGAACAAGCCCGCCGGTGTGCCAAGCCACGCCGTCACGTTTTCTTTGCGGGGGACCGTCAAAATCGGCATTGCTTTCGCGGTATCAGAGAGCGGCCCCCTGCGGCTCGAAAAGGCGTGCTCTTTGTCGTGTTTGTCGGCACAACTTGGCACTCCTCGAGGCGCGCGTGTCGCGCTTGCTTGACACCCGGCATGACCATGTTAACACTGTTTACATGGTGCTTCGGTCGACTCCGCGTCCGCGGGTCTTGAAGCGAACGGCCGTGCGCGCGGGCGCGTTCTTGCGCGGCGTCGACGACACGCGGGCTCAGCTCGCGTCGGCCGCGCGCGACGTCTTCTTGGAGTCCGGTCCGGCGCATTTTTCGCTGCGCGAGGTCGCGCGTCGCGTGGGCGTCTCGGCGGCCGCGGTGTATCGTCACTTCGAAGACAAGGAAGCCTTGGTGTTTGCGGCGTGCACTCAGGGCTTTCAGGTTTTCTCGAGCTACCTCGTGCGAGCGCTCAGTGAGCCGACGCCGCTTGCGCGCTTGTTAGCCACCGGTGAGCAGTACCGCCTGTTTGGACTGGAAAATCCGCTCGATTATCGCTTCATCTTCATGAGCTCCGCGGACGAGCTGGGCCTCGCTACAGCGCATCAGCAGCGGCGTACGGCGGCGGCCACGCTACCTCAGGATTCCACGTTTCGATTCTTGGTGGATCGGATCAAAGAGTGCATGGCCGCCGGAGTGCTCGGGTCCGGTGACGCAGAAGCCACAGCGGTGGTGATCTGGGCACACGTGCACGGCCTGGTCTCCCTACGCCTCAGCAATCACCTCGGGCCGATCGGCGACGACCAGGCATTTGCTGCGTTCTACCGCGCGTCAGTGGAGCGCCTCTTGCTCAGCTTGGCTGACTGATTTTTTTTGGCCACGAAGTTAACAGTGTTCACAGGGCTACCCAAATCAAGGAAGAACCAACATGAAGACCCACAACCAACGAATGATGAGCGCGGCCGAGGGCGACGTAGTCGTGTTCTTGATTGGCATGCGCGTGAACCGCTGGTGGAAGCCGTGGCAGTGGCTGCGCACTGGGCTCGCCATGCCGCGCATGCTGCGCGAGCTCGAGTCGCACCCCGAGCTCGGTTTGCTCAGCGCCGAAGCTTGGTTCGGTCGCACCACGATCATGGTCAGCTATTGGAAATCGATGGATCACTTGCTCGACTACGCCAAGCTGCGCAGCTCCGAGCACTTGCCCGCCTGGCGCGCCTTCAACCAGCGCATCGGCATGAACGGCGACGTGGGCATCTGGCATGAAACGTATCGCGTGCACCCGGGCGACTACGAGAACGTGTATCTGAACATGCCGGAGTTTGGTCTGGGCAAAGCCGCGGGCGTTACCGAGGCGCTCGGTCAGCGCGCGGCCGCTGCAGGACGCTTGGCGCGCAGCGCGGCGTGAGGGCCCTTAGCCCGTGGTGCGCATCTTGCGCGGCAGGTGTCCTGTCTCGTTGAACGAGCCGAGAATCTGCTTGCCGTTGTCCTTCACGAATAGGATCGTCACGCTACAATTGTGAATGTTCATCTTGAGCCAGGTGACGGGCTTCAGCTCGAGCCCAAGGCTCACGAGCATGCGAATCAGGTTGCCGTGAGCCACCACCAGCTCGGTACGGTGGCCTCGCGCAGGGCGGGCCAGCCTGGCGTGGGCGCGTTGCATGCGGGCAAGATTTTTACGCAGCTCCGGGATGTCGGAGCGCTCGGTCAGCCCAGGGACTGGCGTCGGCAGAGCTTCTCGGAGCATCGGGCTGAAGCGAATTTTGAGTCTCGAGCGCAGCGCTTTCTTTAGGATCGCCGCGGTCTCTCGAGCGCGCGGCAGCGCGCTGCAGTGAAACGCGCTGAGCTCGACGCCGCGCAATGCCTTGGCGACCGTCGCGGCCTGTTCTTGACCCAGCGGCGTGAGCTGGCCGGTCTCAAGATCGTATTGTCCGTGCCGAACCAAAATAGCCGTATTTTCAAGAAAATTGCGCTCATAGCGCTGGTTCTAGGCTAATCTGCCGGCAACGCCGAATCGCTCTTTCCAAGATTGGGCGAGCGCGCACGACGGTTTCCATGACGGTGTCGCGGAGTTGAGCTCGATGTCCACGGATGGCCTGGCGCCGGACAGCGATAGCTTCGAGCGGCGTTGCCGCGTGACGCTGATGTTCGCGGATCTGAGCGACTACACCTCGCTCAGCGAGAACAGCGACCCGGAGGAGATCGCCGACATCCGTCGTCGGCTGATGCAGCTCGCGAGCGAGGTGGTTGAAAAGCACCAAGGGGTAATCAATCAGTTCGTAGGTGACGGCATTGTTGCCGTGTACGGCTTGCCGCAAGCCCACGAAGACGACGGTCGTCGCGCCATCGGCTCTGCGGTGGAGCTCTTGGAGCGCGTGCGCGCGCTCGAATGGGCCGGCACCGGCTCACTCGGCTTTCGGATGCGCATGCATATCGGCGTCCACTCGGGCCTGGTCTTTGCCAAAAAAGGTGACCCGCTTCACGGCCAGTATCAGCTCACCGGCGACGCCGTAAACACTGCGTCGCGGCTGTGCAGCGCCGCCGCGCGCGACGAAGTCATCGTCAGCGATGCCGCATTGCGCGGCCTCGAAGCTTATTTCGAGACAGAGGCAGTGGAACCGCTGCAGCTCAAGGGCAAGCGTGAGCCGGTCTTAGCGTGGCGAATTCTGGCGAGCGTCGTGGTGACCAATCGCTTCGACGCGCGCTCGCGTTTGGGGCTCACGCCCTTCGTGGGGCGCCGCACCGAGCTGCGGGCGCTCGAAGCTTCGCTCTCTGATTGTTGTAACGGGCGCGGTGGCGTCTTGTGCGTGCTGGGCGACGCTGGCGTGGGCAAGACGCGCCTGCTCGACGAATTCGGGCTGCGCGCGCAACGCGACGGCGTGAGCGTGTTCCGCGGTTCGTGTGAGAGCTACGGCGGCGTCACGCCGCTGCGCCCGTTCTTGCAGATCGTGCGTGAGCTGTTACCCGTGCCGGACGACGCGCCGCTCGAACAGCGCATCTTGCGCTTGGAGCGCGGGCTGGAGTCGGTCGACGAGTCCTTACGTGTCCACTTGCCCGCGTTCTTGCAGCTGCTCTCGATTCGGGACTGGACCTGTGAGACGACCACCGAAGAGCGGCAGATCGCCGTCATCTCGGCCGTGACAGAGCTGCTTTTGGCTGCAGTACGCAACCAGCCACGCGTGCTGATGTTCGACGACTGGCAGTGGTCCGATGGCGCGTCGATCCAAGTGCTCGGGCGCTTGGTGCACGTGGCGCGCGACCTCGCGTTACTGCTGGTGGTGGGCTCGCGTAGTCTCGCTGCGGACGATCAAGTGCTGTCGCAGGCGCCCACTCTGACCGTCAACCCGTTCACCGAGACAGAGTCCATGCACGCCGCCCGCTTGCTGGTCGAGGGCGAGCTTGCCCCGACGGTGCTGCGCGGCGTCCACTTGCGTTCCGGTGGGAACCCTCTGTTTTTGGAAGAGCTGTGCAGCAGCGTCAAGCTCGGCATCGAGCGCTTGGAGGACCTGGAGGGTGGCGCCATTCCCACCACCGTGCACGCGCTGATCCGCGCGCGCGCTGAGGCGCTCGAGCCGCCGT
>DATCFJ010000793.1:0-5921 GCA_036509605.1 Polyangiaceae bacterium
AAGAACGGTGAGGTCATTGGGGATTTTTCGCTGCTGCTCGGCGGCATCCACGCCAGCCCCAACACCGGAGCCGGCAAGGATGTCGACTCCGACCTCACTGTCGCGCCCTTCTTCTTGGCGGGCGCCGGCTACCGCATTCAGCAGATGGTCGTGCTCGGCGTGGGCCTGTATCCAATCGCTTCCGCCGGAGCGTCGTATCACTACGGCACGGGCGGCTTCGAGGATCGCACCGAGCTCTTCTTTCTCGAAGCCTCGCCGGCGATCGCCGTCAACCCGCTGCCGAACCTGCGCTTCGGCTTGGGCTATCGCATCACGTACGTGCGTCTCGTTCGCTACCAAGGCGCGCCGAGCTCGGCGGATCCACCGGTGATCGACTTTCGCATGACCGGTCAGAATTTCACCGGCTTCCGCGGCGGCCTGCAATGGGACGCGCTGCCCTGGTTGCATTTCGGCGCGGTCTTCCGCAACAAGGTAACGACGCGCGTCTCGAACTCGCACGGCTACGCGCTCAGTAGCTCGTACACGGACATCTCCACTCACTTCACGCTGCCCGCGAAGCTGGGCTTCGGCACGCGCGCTGACTTCGACGACTTCGGGCTGCCGGCTAGCGTTGCGGTCGACTTCGAGTACGACTTCAACAGCGAAAACAGGGGCGATCCGTTGCAGGGCACTCCGCCGGCTGGCTCCGGCGCGCCGTCCACCGTGAGCAACGTCTTCGACTGGAAGAATTCGCAGACGCTGCGCGTTGGCCTCGAGTATCGAGTGCTGCACGACCAGAGCACGGGCATCGACCGTGTGCCACTGCGCGCTGGCTTCGTCTACGACACGACCACCGCCAACCCGCTCTATCCGACTCCGTTCGGCACGCCACCAGGTCCGACGCAGATCGTTACTGCGGGCACCGGCTACAACGCGGGCGTTTGGCAGGCCAATCTTGCGTATGCGTACCGCTTTGGCCACGGCGCAGTGACCAAGCCTGACAGCGCCAACTGCGCGTTCTGCAGCTACGCCGGCAAGGATGATTACGCGATTCACCTGAGCGGCATCTACGTGGATGCCAGCTACAAATTTTAGCGCTGCTCAGGAGAAGCGCGAGAGCAGCTTGCGGCTCGCCGCGTCGAGCGCGCTCGGCTGGGGCACCAGGTAGCGCATGCCGTGCGCGTCGCTGATCAAGTGACGGCCGTCGTCGAGCGGCCGCACGTGATCCTCCTGGTCGACGACGAACTCGGTCAAGCCGCGGTCGGTCTCGACCTGCCAGCGTGAGCTCGTGCCCTCTTGGGTGATGGTACGGATGTGCCGGACCTCGGGCAGGAAGTCGCTCTTTGCCAGTGCACGCTCGAGTAGCTCGCGCTGAGCGGGCGGAAGCGCCGCGAGCGAGCTGAAACAAGCTCGCTCCTGGTTCGATGGATCGATCAGCGAGACGTACGCGTCGGGGTTCGTGAGCGGAAACGCGCGCCGCGCCGAAACGGCGGTTTTTTCCCCTGGTTTCAGCTGAAGCCAGAGCCGAGCGTGCTCGTCCAGACTGAGCTCTAGCTCCTCGGCAAGGAGCAGCGGGACTGCTTCGTGGACCGTGCTCGCTACTTCCGCCGCTGCGGGCGCCTGCTCTGCGCCGCCTTTTTGGATCGCGCTTTGGGCGCGCCAGAGCTTGGCGTACTCGCCGTCCAGCGCCAAGAGCTCGCTGGCGCTGCCGACTTCGGCCACTTTGCCATCCTTCAGCACGATCAGCAGATCGGCCTTGCGCAGCGTGCTCAGTCGATGAGCTATCGCGACCGTGGTGCGGCCTTCGACCACGTTGTCGAGCGCTGCCTGGATCTCGCGCTCTGTTTGCACGTCGACCGCCGAAGTGGCCTCGTCCAAGATCAGGATTTGGGGGTCGACCAAAATCGCCCGCGCGATCGCGATGCGCTGCCGTTCGCCTCCGGACAGCGACTGGCCACGCTCGCCGACGAGGGAGTCGTAACCTTCCGGCAATTTGAGGATGAATTCGTGAGCGCGTGCCGCCCGAGCGGCGTCGATGACGCGGGCCGCGCCGGCGTCGGGCGCGCCGTAAGCGACGTTGTCGCCGATGGTGCCGAAGAACAAGAACGGATCCTGCAGCACGATGCCGATGTGACGTCGGTAGTCTTCGAGCGCGATGCGCCGCACGTCGATGCCGTCGATGCGCACCGCGCCTGCTGAGGCGTCATAAAAACGGCAGATCAGATTGGACACGGTGCTCTTGCCGGAGCCCGTGTGGCCGACGATCCCCACCATTTGTCCCGGCTTGACCGTGAAGCTCACGTCGCTCAGCACGAGCCGACTGCCGTAACGAAAGGAGACGTGCTCGAAGCGGATCTCCCCGTTCACTTGCTCCAGTTTGATTGGGTCTTTGGCCTCGACCACACTCGGCACGCGGTCCAAAATATCGAACAAGCGCTGCGCTGCTGCGGACGCACGCTGGGTGAGCGTGAGCGCGCGGCTCATGCTCTCGACGCGCATGTAGAAGCGGCTGATGTAAGCAATGAACGCGGTCAGCACGCCGACCGTGATGCGATGGTGCAAGATCTGCGACGCTCCGACGCCCCACACGACGAGCAGCCCAACCTGGTTCAAGAGCGCGACCAGCGGCCAGAAGGACGTCCACAGCGTGTTCACGCGATTGTTGATCGCCACGATGCTCGCGTTGGCGCGCTCGAAGCGGGCGATCTCCCGGCGTTCCTGCGAGAACGCCTTGACCACTCGAATGCCGGGAATGGTGTCCGACAAGATATTGGTCATCTGCGCCCAGGCGCGGCTACCGCGCAAGAAGCCGTGCGTCAGCGCGCCGCGCACGCGCATCATGAACCAAGCGATCGGCGGGAAGGACGCTAGAGCGGCCAGCGCCAGCAGGGGGTCCAGCGCAAACAGCACGATGGACGTGCCCAAGATCATCAGCACGTCAGTGATGAAGTCGATCAACGTGTCGGACAAGAACGAGCACAGCCGGTCGGTCTCCGAGCTGATGCGGTTGATCAGATCGCCCGTGCGCTTGCCGCCGAAGTATTGCAGGCTCAGCCGCTGCAAGTGCGAAAACGCACTGTTTCTCAGGTCAGCGCTGATCAGCTCACTGACCCACGCCAGCACCGCGCCCTGCGCCCAGGCCAATAGCCAGGCGAGCACCGCCGCTCCAGCCAGCCCACCCAAGTACAGCCACAGGTCGTGGTACGCGGTGCCCCGCGCGAGCCCGTGCGACTCTTGCCAAGGTATGAGCACACGGTCGACGAGCGGCATCGTCAGATAAGGCGGAATCAAGCCCACGGCGGTGGTAGCCAACGTCAGGCCGAGTCCGATCGCGATTTTGCCGGAGCGTTGCCGCGCAAAGCCGAACAGGCGCCACAGCGGATGGCCGAGCGGCGCTGTTTCTTGCGGGAGCAAGAATTCGTCGTCGCTGTCATCCTCCGGATGCGCGGCGTCCACGCTGTGCCGTCCGCGCGTTTCCTCGAAGGCCGTCACGAAGTCGTTACCGGCAACGGCTTGCGCGAGCGTGAAGTAGACGCGCAGTAAGTGCTGCCCGTGATCGACGAACGAGAGCTCGGTTAGCCCGCCATGCTCGTGTCGAAATAGCTCGAGCGTCGAGGAGACCGGAAACGTGCGAAATCCGCCGCTCGGCTCGCGCACGTGCACATGCGCGTCACTGAGCAACACGAGCCCTGGCGAAAACCGCAATGCTTGGTCGAGATCCGGACGCAGACTGCTGAGCAACCGCTCGTTCGGCAACAGCTTGAGGCCCGGAAATGCTTGGGGCAGCAGTGGCTCGGAAGACTTGGCGGGCATCGACGGCGCTGACTGTAGCCCGAACGAATCGAGTCTAACAAACGATCGAAGTGGTCCCTTTGTGCCGCGGAAGGGTGATGTGATGAATCGATTCGCGAGGCAGAAGAGCGTCGCGGTGCTTCGCTCGTTGGTTTGCAGCAGCGCGCGCGACATTCGAATCCGGCAAACGACAAACCGCTGCGGCCGCTAACCGGTGCTCGATCGCAGAGCTCAACGTGCATCGCTAGTCTGGAGGCTCGAAGCCCTGCGCGTCCTGGTAAACCACTTGCACGGTTCACGAATGTGCTCGCAAATCGTGAGCACAATCGGGGGTTTTGTTCGGGAAGCTGGCGCGAAACCGGGCACACGGCTAAGGGTGGCCCCGCCGGCAGCCCTTTTCGGCCCCATTTCCCATGCAGATTTGCAAACTAAAGCGCCTCGTCGGTCCGAGCATTTGGGCGAACTACCCGGTGATCGAGGCCTGGGTCGACCTCGGCAAGTACGAGGACTTCCCGTCGAATCTGCTGCCCGGCTTCAACGACAAACTGATGCGCTGGCTGCCGACGATGATCGAGCACCGCTGTTCGATCGGCGAGCGCGGTGGCTTCTTCGAACGCATGCGAACGGGCACTTGGCTGGGGCACGTGCTCGAGCACACCACGCTCGAGATTCAATCGCTCGCGCATTTGCCAGTTGGCTACGGCCGTGCGCGAGAAACGAAAGATCGCGGCGTATACAAAGTCGCGATTGAGGTTTTGGATTTTCGCTTTGGCGAAGCCAGTATCAAGGTCGCGCACGACATGATCATGGCGGCCGCCGAGGGCCGCGAGTTCGACTTACCCGCCGCACTGCGCGGCCTGCGCAAGTTGGCCGATGACTACTGCTACGGTCCGAGCACGCAAGCCATCGTCGACGGCGCCAAGAAGCGCATGATTCCGATGCTGCGCCTGACCGACGGCAACCTGGTCCAGCTCGGCTATGGCAAAGCGCAGCGACGCATCTGGACCGCCGAGACCGACAGCACGAGCGCAGTCGCCGAGAGCATCGCTCACGACAAGGAATTGACTCGCCAACTGCTCACGTCAGTGGGCGTTCCGGTGCCCGCAGGGCGCTTCGTTTCGAGCGCAGAAGACGCCTGGGCCGCCGCCGAAGAGATTGGCCTGCCCGTGGTGGTCAAGCCGCAAAGCGGCAACAAGGGCCGTGGTGTCTCGATTCAGCTCGAAGATCGGCAAGCGGTGCTCGCGGCCTTCGCGATCGCGGAAAAGGAATTCATCGCTTCGCGCGTGGTCGTCGAACGCTGCATTCCGGGACGTCAACATCGCGTGTTGGTCGTGGGCGACAAAGCCGTCGCCACGAGTGGCGGCCAGCCGCAGACGCTGACCGGCGACGGCGTGCACACGATCGAAGAGCTCATGGCGATTGGCAACGAAGATCCGTTGCGCGGCGAAGACGCCGCACAACCACTGTCTCCGTTCGTGCTCGACCCGATCGCGATTGACATGCTGAAGCGCCAGGGCTTCGACGCGAAATCGGTACCCGAGGCGGGACGCGCTGCGGTGCTGCGCCACAACGGCGACCTGACCATCGACGAAACGGATCGCCTACATCCCGAGACGGCTGCCCAATGCGTGCTTGCCGCGCGCTCGGTTGGCCTCGACGTCGCTGGCATCGATCTGATCGCCGAAGACATCTCGAAGCCGCTGGATGCACAGGGCGGAGCCGTGATCGAAGTGAACTCGAGCCCCGGCTTGATCATGCATTTGAAGCCCCAGGTGGGGCTGCCGCGACCCGTGGGCGACGCGATCATCGGCCAATTGTTCGCCGCCGAACAGACCGGGCGGGTGCCGTTGGCGGCGGTGTCCGGCACCAATGGCAAAACGCTCGTCGCAGGCTTACTCGCGGAGATGCTGCGGGCCGCCGGTCGCACGGTAGGGCAAACCAGCTCTGACGGCTTGCGCGTCGGTGATCGACAGCTGGCTACGGGTGATCGCTGCAATGCGGACAGCGTTCGCCGCGCGCTGATGAATCCGTACGCCGATTCTTTCGTGTTCGAGATCTCCGAGCCTCACCTGATCGATGAAGGCATGCTCTTCGATCGCTGCGAGGTCGCGGTGGTGACGAATCTCGGCTCGGGTGACCACCTGGGCAAA
>DATCFJ010000794.1:0-4750 GCA_036509605.1 Polyangiaceae bacterium
GGTGTTGGCGCGCATCGAGGGGCAGTCGGTCCAGACGCTGCCGATGCGGCGGCCGAGGTCGGCGTAGTAGCGGTAGGTCTTGCCGCTGACCACGCGGTCGCGGTAGTTCCGGCCGTCGGCGTCGACGTTTTTGAAGTGCATGCGCAGGCTAGTCTCGGCGTGGCGTTCGCGCAGCGCGGGGTCGTCGCCGTTCCAGATCATTTCCTTGCCGCGCGCGAAGATGAGCAAGGTTTGATGCGTGACGCTTGGTCCGCCGCGGCGCTTTCCGCCGTTGCCGGGTACCCAGATCACTTCGCCTTGAAACGCAGCGCGGCCGAAGACGCGGTCGGCGAGCACTTTGGCGTCATGCACCGCGCGATGATCGAGGTGTAGCCACAGACTACCGACAGGGCTGAGCGCTTCGCGCACGGCGACCAGTCGCGGTTCGAGCATTGCCAAAAATGCGTCCAACCCGCCCCAGGCGTCGCGATAGGCCAGCTCGCCGTCGACGCGTTCGCCTTTCTTCTGCCGTGCGCCGCGCTCTCTGCCAGCGTTGAAGGGCGGGTCCATGTACGCGAGATCGACGCGGCCCTGGAGACCGAGCTCGTTCAGGACCTCGAGGCAATCTCCGCGCAGGAGCTGGCCGCGTCCGATACGGACGCTAGGGCGCATGCGTCGCTTCGGGCACGCTCGCCGCGTTTTGACTCGCCACGCTCGCGCCATCGATCTCGAATGGATCCTTCCGCGCGATGTCCGCGAAATCTTGGGCCTCGAGCGGGCGCTTTGGCGCGTACGGCGGGAGCCATTGCCAGCGTGGTCCGCCGCCGCTGCAGCCCGTGGCGGCTTCGTCCGGCGCGCAGGCGATGCGCAGGTGCACATGGTCGTCGTGGCGCAAGCTGTCGCGCGGTTGGAGCATCACGGTCTCCGCCCGCGAAACGAGCTCATCTGATTCGCCCAGCGCGCGCGCGTGGTCGATCAGGAGTGCTTCTATCTCGTGGCACACGAACATGAACTGCACGCCGATATCCGGCGACGTCAGCAAAGAGCGCAATAGCCACCACTCGCGATCGATGTCGATACGAACGTAGTCCTTGCTGCCTGGTGGCAACGCGAGGCCGTCACCTTCGAAGCGCACGAAACCGGGACTCGCTATGGGCACGCCGGACGGCGTCATCACGAAGAACAGCAAATCTACATCGCGGCCGCTGCGGTGCGAATCATGGCCGGGGATGCGACCGCCGGTTTTTGCCGATAAATCCCCGATAAACAGCGGTGCTCCGCCGGGCGCCTTTCGCGTCACACTGGCGGCGGCGGCCTCCAGCGCATGCACCAAGCGCGGCTGTCCGAAGTAGTGAGTGCTCAGCGGTCGGTAGCGCACGAAGCCTTCGCCGCGCACGGGTAGCTCTTCGGGCTCGGTCTGCACGCCTTGGTTGGGCACGCCCACGGAACCGTGGAGGCCGGGAGCGAGCGGCGTCGGCGTGCTGAAGCAACCGCCGAGCGACGCGCCGAGCGCGCCGAGCGCGCCGAGCGCGCGCAAGTTGCGGAGCGTGCAGAGCTCGAGGGGTATCAAGCCGAACCGCGACGTCACGCCGAACGCCCCGGGATCCAGCTGCGCAGGTTCTCTGCTACGGCCGTGAACGCCGCCCGCGACGCCATGCTGTCCGCGAGATCGAGCTTCGTGTCGCGCACCGCCAAGTAGCCGTGATCGAGGAACGCTTGGAAGGCGTTTTGTACGATCGTCTTACTGACTGACTCAGCGCGCTCGATGGTGCCTTCCAAGAACAGGCGATGACCAAGCGAAAGCGCCTTCTTCACGAGATCCTTCTCGGCCATGGGCGACTTTTCGAGCAGCTCGAGTGCGCGCGCGGCGACGTAATAGCCCTCGATGAAATTCTGCAGGATGGACGAGTAGGTGCGCAGCCACGTGTGCCCGCTCCACCCGTCGTGTCCCGGCCCGTGGGCGAGGCTGTCCCCGTCGCGCGTGACTTCGCCGGCTTGGGCCATGGCTTGCACGGTGCTCTCGAAAATGGCTTCGAATGGCGCGTCGGCGCGGAAGCGGAATTCGAATTTGAACAGCTTGGACAGTGCCTGGACGCGCTCGCGCACCCAGGAAAACGTGGCGGCTCCTGGTTGATCCCCGGGTGCGGTGAGCAGGGCCATGGCCACCAGCGCGCGCTCCACGAAGAAGTGCACGATGATGTTCTTCGAGGTGTCGAGCGACAACCGCTTGTTCCGGAGCACGCTGTACGTCGCGCCGGTGCCCGCCTTCTTGCCGGGCGCGCTCGGGTCTTCGAGGAATTGCACTTCCACGATCTCGTTGTCGATGAACATCTGACACGCTTCGCGGAGCGCTTCGGGTCTGAGCGCACCCGAGGGTGTGCGCAGGGTCTGGCTAGTGCGTGCGCCCATGCCTTCGGCCACCTTGAGCAGTTTACCGCAATAGTCGAGTAGCTCGCCGTGGCCGATGCCGCGCTGCTCGTGCGAGAGCAAGCTGAGCGCGGTGAGTGCGCCAGGGGTGACGGCGGTGACGCGGTTGATTTCGTCCATCACGCGGTTGCCGAGGCGCGTGACCAAGCTGCGGCGCTTGGCCGGGCTCAGCGGTATGCTCGGATCGAGCGCGATTTCTCGGCGAATTTCGCCGAAAGTCAGGATCGAGCCGACCTGCATGTTGATCGTGCCGTAGCGGTGTCGGAGCAGCTCGCGACTCTTGAGTAGGCCGGCCGCGTCTTCTTTCGTTTTCTCGCCACCGCGTAGCTCACGCTCGTAACCTTGGGCTTCGATCACGCGTTCGTAGCCAATGCTGATCGGTACGAAGAAACACTCCTTGTCCGGAATCGCCAGCGCGGCGTCTGCTACCATATTGAGCAGACCGAATTTGGGCGCCAGCAACTTGCCGGTGCGGCTGCGCCCGCCTTCCAGGAACAGCTCGACGGGGTAGCCGCTGCGTAGCAGTCGGCGCACGTAGGCGTCGACAACGGCGGCGTACAAGCGATCCCCCCGGAACGAGCGGCGAATGAAGAACGCGCCACCGCGGCGGAACACCGCGCCCATCGGGAAGAAGTTCAAATTGTCGCCAGCTGCGATCACGGGCAGCGGCAAATTGTGCTGATTGAAGATGTAGCTCAGGATCAGGTAGTCGATGTGACTCTTGTGGCTGGGCAAGAGCACGAGCACGCCGTCCTTGGCGGCGTGACGCAACCGCTCGATGTCGCTCTTTTCGAATTCGATGCCGGCGTAAATCTTGGTAAATACGCGGTCGAAGACCACTTCCAGCGCTTTGATCGTCGTGCGGTCGGGCGTGGCTTGCAGCTCTTTCAACATCTCCAGCGCGCGCTGGCGGAGCATGTACTTGTCGGTGCGCTCGTCGGCTAAGTCGTCGATCACGGCGCGCATCTTTGGGCTGCGGATGATTTCTTGGCGGACGCGCTCGGGCGGCTTTTCGGCGGGGCCGGTGACGCTGCGGCGCTCGCGCTCCAAGCGGCCGAGCACGGCGTACGTCAAACGCCGCACCAGAACCGGATCCGGAATCCCGGGGCTGCCCTGCAGGAACGAGGACAGGTCGATCGGCTCGCCCAGCTTCAGCTCGACGTGTTTGTAGTTGTACAGGAACTGCGCGACCGTGCGCAGCGGGCTCGGCCATTCGCGCGGACCGAGGATGAAGTCGAACGGTTCGGTACCGCGCGAGTCCGGGAACTTGGTCCACACGAAGACCTGCGGCACGAGCAAGATTGGCCGTTCGCGCTTGCGTTGCAGCTCGAACAGCGTGCGCACCAAGCCGTCGCCTTCGTTGAGCCCGCGCCCACCACTGGCGCCAGCGGCCAAGTCCAGTACGCCCGGCGGGCGCTTCAGGAACAGCGTGGCAGAACCGCCACGCTCGAGCGCGTCCTCGAGCTCGGCGGAGCGAGAGACGGTCTTGGGCGGTAGGATCGCGTTCAGCCAGCCCTTGCCCATGGGATTCAGGATCCAGAGCCCAAGGTCGTTGACGAAGCGCACCTGGGGCAGCTTGTGGCGTTTAGTCAGGTAATCCAGCGCCAAGAAGTCGATGAAGTTGAGGTTGCGCAGGACGTAAACAATCGAGCCTTCCGAGGCCAGATTCTTCACCGAGCGCACCCACGCGTCGTCGACCTGGATCTGCTCGAAGAATCGCTGGTACAGCGCGCGCAACGCCGGGTTTGGCTCGTACGGGCGGGTCAGTTCGCGTTTCGACATCGACGGAAGCGTGGCTCGGGTGTTCGGGGCTCGATCATACTTGCTCGGCAGAGCCCGCGCGAGTAGTCGATAGCGGGCGGCATGCGGAAGCAACGGCACTTCGGGAAGTCAGCAGCGGGCAAGCACCCGGCGGTAATCGCGCTCGCGGCTCTCACACTCTGCAGCGCCCAGCTCGCTGCCTGCAAGAAGAAGCCGCCACCGCCAGTTGCCGAGCCCGATCCGAGCGCAGAAATCCCGGAAATTATCGAGGTAGCCCCGTCGGCAGCGCGTGCTCCCGGGCCGGTTGCTGCACGCTGTCATGAGCTCGCGCAGGTTGGCCAATTTCGGATCGGTGAGGTAGCCCCTAGCCGCACCGCCCCCGATGACTCGGACGACGCCGGGCCGGACGAAGACGACGAGGTGCCGGCGCCGTTTTCAGTGGAGCTTGGCCAAGCGCGCGCGGACGTGGACGGCTTCGCGATCAGCGCCTTGCGTTCACTCAAGGGCGAGTCGCACGCGCTGGTTACTTTGCTCGACGGCGATGCCGGCGCGGGCAAGCTCGTCGATCTCGGCGTGGTGCACG
>DATCFJ010000795.1:0-7173 GCA_036509605.1 Polyangiaceae bacterium
GCGGCTCGGGCGGCACCCGCAGCGCTGGCGGCTCGGGCGGCACCCGCAGCGCTGGCGGCTCGGGTGGCTCTGGCGGCACCGGTGGCGGCACAGCAACCGCGGGGGCCGGCGCCAAGGGCGGCAGCGGCGGCAGCAGCGGCGGCAGCGGCGGCAGCGGCGGCGCGCCTCATGAGCTCGCGGCTGGTAAGCAGGTGACCGCGTCGAGTCAGGAAACGGGCAACGAAGCCACACATGGCAACGACGGCAGCAACACGACTCGTTGGTGCGCGGTCGATGCAACCTTCCCTCAATGGTGGCGTGTCGATCTAGGAGCCAATCACCTGCTCGTTCAGGTTTCAATTCTGTTTGAGCATTCCGATCGCAAGTACTTCTACTTGGTCGAGACCTCCACGGACGACGCCGTCTACACCCAGCAAGTCATAGCCAACGGCACTGGAGTGACTCAAACGGTGGTTCTGCCCGCGAACGTCACAGCGCGCTACGTCAGGGTTACCGTGACCAGCGCAACACCAACATGGGCCAACGGCACCGGGACCTGGGCGTCTTTCTGGGAGTTCTCGCTGCAGGGCTACTGAGGCGGTTGACAGCGCCGGCGCCCGGGGTGACTCCGCAGGCGTGAGCGCTGGCTTCTCGCTGCTGCACGCGAACGCAACGGGCGCACGAGCAGGCGTGCTCCACACGCGCCGAGGCGACATCCCAACGCCGGTGTTCATGCCAGTCGCGACGCGCGCCAGTTTCCGCCACATCTCGATGGATGACGCGCGCTGTACGGGCGCTGACATCATCCTATCCAATACTTACCACCTACTAGACGCGCCCGGCCCCGAGGTGTTCGCTGGCTTCGGCGACATTCATCGCTTCATGGGTTGGCAAGGCGCGGTGCTGACGGACAGCGGCGGCTATCAGATCTTCTCGCTGCCAGGCGAGCGCAGCATCAGCGAGCGCGGCGCGCACTTCCGTTTACCGAGCGGCCGCCGTCACCTGCTGACGCCAGAATCCAGCATCTACATGCAGCAGATCATCGGCAGCGACATCATGATGGCGCTCGATGTGTGCGTGGCTTCGAGCTCAGACGAACAGCGCACGCGCGAGGCCATGGTAACGACCCACGCCTGGGCTGAACGTAGCCTTGCGGCTCACGCGCTTCGACTGCACGGGCAAGCCCTGTTCGGCATCGTGCAGGGCGGCGTGCATCCTGCGTTGCGCGAGGAAAGCGCCGCGGCCATCTGCGCACTGCCGTTCGACGGCTTCGCCATCGGCGGTCTCGCCGTGGGCGAATCACGCGCCGAGCGTGAAGCAATGACGGCGCTGTGCACCCAACTTCTCCCAGAGCATAAACCGCGCTACTTAATGGGTGTTGGCACCCCGGTGGATCTCGTCGAAGCCGTACACCGCGGCGTAGACATGTTCGACTGCATTCTGCCGACCAAGATGGCACAGCAAGGTTGGGCGTACACCTTCCAAGGCGTGCTCGAAACCATGCGCCCGGCCATGCAACATGCACATGGCCCGCTCGAGCCCGGCTGCACCTGCCTCGCGTGCCAGACCCAACCGCTCGGCTACGTTCATCACCTGCTCCGAGTCGGCAACGCACAAGGCGTACGCTGGCTTGCCATTCACAACATCCATCACACCCAACAATTGATGGCCCGCCTGCGCGCCGCCATCCTCGCGTCCAGCTGGGACTCTCTATACACCGAGCTCCGCGAACGGCTCCCTCGGCGCATCAAAGCGCCGCTGACCACGCCTCGGGATTGATTTTTTATTTGCGCGCCGCGAGGGCACCCGGCGTCGGGGTGGTGGGGGACGTCGACGCGCCGTGCTAATGCCTTCGTCATGAAGGGCAAGCTCGCACGGGCCAAACGCTGGTTCTGGATCCTCGTTAGTATCGCCGCGGTCGTGTTGGTCGCGAAATACCTGCTATTGGACACACCCGCGGCGCCTGGCGCCAAATTCGTCATCGACCTCGACGCATTGCATCGAGCCGCCACCGCCTCCGGGGGCTTGCCGGACCACATCGAGGTCGAGCAGGTCGGCGAATTTGCGTTCCCGCAAAAGCTCGTCATCGCAGGTGACAGCTTTCACCTGCACCCGATGGTATTGCTCTCGCATCGCGTCGTTTGGCCGAACCGCTCACTGATCATCGATACGGCGATGAGCTCCGCCGGGGCGAAGGAGATCCCTGGGAGCAAGGTCGACGAGGCCGCCTTCGCGCGCGTCGAGGCCGCCATGAAGACGGCAGACAGCATCGTTTTCACGCACGAGCACAGCGACCACGTCGGCGGAGTGGCCAGCGCGCCAGATTTCGCCGCCATCGCCAAGAAAGTGCGCATCACGCGCGAGCAACTGAACGGCCCAAAGCTCCAGCGCAGCGACTTCCGCGCCGGCGCGCTGGGGCAACTCGAAGCCCTCGACTACGAAGGTCTGTATACGTTGGCGCCCGGCGTTGTGCTGCAAAAAGCCCCCGGGCACAGCGTCGGCTCGCAGCTCATCTATGTTGAGCTCGCCAGTGGCACACGCTTCCTGTTCGTGGGCGACATCGCTTGGACATACGACAACATCACCCGACAAACGGGTCGCCCGGGGCTCGCCACCGTGCTGATGGGCGAGGACCGCCCTGCGGTCGCCGCGCAGCTGCAAGCACTCGCCGCGTTGCCTCACGATGTTCACATCATCGTCGCGCACGATCCGGTCACGCTGGCGAAAGACCTGGCGGCGGGTCTGTATCGCAAAGGCTTCACATCACCGTAAGCGCGACCCACGAAGCCGCGCGATGCGTCGATCACGGAGCGCTCGAAGAGATTTTGTTCGGGTCGCCGAGGAATTCGAAGTGCATGGTGTCTTTGAGCTCGTCGTGGCCGAGCCAGTAGAAGCCGTATTGTTCGAATACGGTGACCCAGCAGCGGGGCATGGCCATGCGCTCGAAGTCGGACTTGGCGCCGCGGCAGCGCGGGTTGCTGCGCCAGGGTTCAACGCAGTTGCAACACGGGTTGACACTCGGATCAATGTCTAACGCGATGCCATATACATGGTTAGTGACGTCGCCCCCGAAGTAAGTGTTCGTTTGGCGTAAGCCGGCGAGCGTGCGCGGGCGATAGGGCTGTTCGACGCAGTCGCGCTCGAGCGCGAGCTCCACGCAACGCAGCGCGGGGATCACTCGTTCATGAAGCACCACGGGAAGGCCCATGAACTTGGCGACTCGCATCTGGCTTTGCAGTGAACGCGGGTTCCAGGAACGCAGACCGAAATCCTTGTAGTAGCCGTACTGCTCGGTGCGATAGCGAATCGAGCGTTGCAGCAGCGCCCACCACTCGAGCTGCGCAGGCGCACTCTGCAAGTTCTTTGCGCGCAAATGTGCGTCGACCAAAAATTCTTGCGCGGTTTGCGGCGCGCAATTCGAAATCGGCGGCCGCGCGAACGGAACCGCGGCTACCAGGGGCGGCTCCGCTACTACGGGCTCGGCTGAGGCCGCAGGCGCGGACGGCACCACATGTTCGACCACGCCAGTCCGACGACAGCTCGAGAGCCCCAGGATCACCAGACCCAGCCGCAGCTTAGCGACCCACATTGCCGCGTCGACTATATCCGCAATGCGAGCTCAATTCGACGCGGCAGGCGCGGCTTTCGACGCAGAGCCGGCTTCGACGCCCTTCGCGAACGCGGCCGCCACCTCTGACGCTTTACTCTGCTGCGCTTTGTCGCGCTCGGCTTCAGCTTGCTGCTTGGCGGCTTCGGCTGCGCTCTTGTCCTGCGCGAGCCGATCCCGATCGGCCTCTGCTTTGAGGCGCGCGTTGTCTGCAACGACTTGATCCTGCTGCGCCTTGGTGCGCTCGCGCTCAGCCTTGACGCGCGCGCTGTCAGCCGCCGCTTGGTCGTTATGCGCTTGGTCGCGTTCGGCCTCAGCTTTCCACTTCGCCGTTTCTGCCGTCGACTGATCGCCGCGGGCCGTGTCGCGCTCCGCCAACGCCTTCGCTAGGGCTGTGTCGAAAGCGGCCTTTTCTTGCTGCGCTTTGAGACGCGCCTGATTGATCACGGCCTTCTCGTCGCTGCGCAACTGAGCGTTGACGGCGAGCAGCTCGGTCGTCTGCGCTTCCAGCGATTTCACGACCTCGGCGATCTTCCGAGCCTTATCGACCGGATTCAACGAAGGGTCGGCGATGATGGTGTCGAGGTTCGAGCTGGCGCGTTGCAGCTCGCTGGACGCATCGTTGGCCTTGCGCAAGGCCGCGCTGGTCGCCTCGCGCGCCACACCCATCGTGCGCTTGTGCCATTGGTAGCCGGCAAAGCCGCCCAGACACGCCGCCAGTGACAACCCAGAAGCGACGCGCATCAGCTTGCCACGCAGCTCGCGCGCGGCGCGCGTGCGCTCGACCTCCGCGTCCCACTTGAGCAGCACCGCAAGCTCTTCCAAGAATTCGGGCGCGGTCGGTCGACGCGACGCTTCGAGCGATAGCCAACGCGAAAACGCGCTACTCAGGGCTTCCCGCGCTGCGCCGGCCACCTGCGGCAGAGCGCTAGTGGGCAGCGGCTGCTCGGCGCGAAGGGCGTGAATCGCGGCCAAATTTGCGCGCAACTCGAGCAACGCAGCCGGCGACATGTCGCTCTCGGTTTCACTTTGGCCGATGTCGTGACCGGCAAGGTCTGTGCCGATCAACGAATATAGCAAGCTCGCTGCGAGCGCATAGACATCCACCTTGCTTGTCAGCGGCGCGTGCTGATCGCCGAGCAGACCGCCAATCAACGCTTCGGTTTGCTCTGGTGCAGCGAACGGTAGCGTCGCCACTAATGGGCGCGCCGCGTCTTCACGCGCGGCGCCCCCCAGATCGAGCAACACTGGGTGATGCTCGGCGACACCGGCCATGGTCGCTAGATAGATATTGTCTGGTTTGATATCTTGATGACGCAGACCCAGGCGATGCATCTCGCACACGCCCCCGGCAATGCGCGTGAATACTGCGTGCGCGCGGCTGAGCGACAAGCTCCCCTTTGCCTTGAGCAGTGCGGCCAGGTCCAGGCCTCGATACAGCGGCATGGTGTACCAAAGGTACGGCTCGCTCGCGCCCGCACAGACCCCATGCTCGTTCAACTGCACCACGTTCGGGTGCGCAATCGCCGCCAGCGCGCGCAGCTCGTGCTCGGCATACTCGCGCGGATAGCGCCGCAAACCGACGACCTTGAGCGCCACCTGCTGGCCCGTGCCCTCGTCTTCGGCAGCAAATACCCGACCAAACGCGCCTTCGCCGAGCAGCGAGCGCAGCACACAATGCCCGCCCACCGTCTCGCCGCAGTCCGGCAATTGCGCAATCTCGAGCGACGCGGGCGGCCAAGCCTGAACCGTGCGAGTGCGACTGCTGTCGCGAGCGATGAGCGCCGTCTCAGTCACGCCCTCCGGTGTAGTCGATCGACGCCGAAGTCTCAAACTTGCGACAATTCTGCGCGAAGTGAGGCAGCGATGCGCGGCGTGGCGCGTCCGGCAGCGCTCGAGTAAACAAGCCGCAGGACAGGATCCACATGAACCGTGTCGAGCTTCTCTCATTTCTGCGCCACCACCAGTTGTGCGTTCAATCTACAGTGACCAGCACCGGCGCCCCCCAGGCCGCTGTCATTGGCTACGCAGTGAGCGACGACCTAGAGCTCGTGTTCGACACGCTCGGCAGCACGCGCAAAGCGCAAAACCTACGCCGCGATCCGCGCGTCGCGCTCGTGATCGGCTGGGACGACGACCAAACCGTACAAGTCGAAGGCATTGCGGACGAACTGAGCGGTGAGGAGCTCACGCGCCTCAAACAAGTCTACTTCGCGGCATTCCCCGACGGTGTCGAACGCCAGGCTTGGCCCGACATCGCCTATTTCCGCATCCGCGCACATTGGGCCCGCTACAGCGACTTTCGCCCCGGCGGCTCAGTCACCGAGCTGGACGAACCGGCGCTGCGCCAACGCTAAGCGACGCCGAAGGCTGCGCCGCGGCGCGACGTAGCGCGTGACCATCAAACCCAATCTCGATCTTTCTTTTGTTGATGGTCACCGAAAGCGGGCAGAGCGCGACGGAGCCTTCGGCGTCGCGGACGAGCACCGAATAACACTTTGCATACAAAGTGATTTGCGACGGGGGTGGCGCT
Source organism: Polyangiaceae bacterium (assembly GCA_036509605.1). GTDB lineage: Bacteria > Myxococcota_A > Polyangia > Polyangiales > Polyangiaceae > PMG-095. The sequence goes on from DATCFJ010000795.1 coordinate 6,120, forward strand.
CGGCGCTCTGACCGATGCGCTGACCGGCGCGCTGACGACTCGTCAACGCCCGTTTCGCCGCAGCGCGGGATCGTCGTCGAGCGATTGGCGCGGGCCGTCGGCGCCGAGAACATCTGCAACGCGCACTCGGCCTTCGGGGGTGACGCGGTACTTGGCGCCGAAGGGATGCGGGCGCGTCCCCGCGCGTGAGAAGAGGTAAAAGGGCTCGCCCGCGTCGTCGAGCTCGAGCGAGACGGATTCGGGCTGCGTTTTTGCCAAATCACCGAGCAGCGCGTCGACCTCTGGCGCGGCGAGCTGCAGCGACCGAGCGGCGTCAGTGACAGTGAGCGTGCCACCACGGTTCGCGGCCAGCGCATACAGCGCCTCCACTCTCGCCTCTCGCTCCGCGCCCGCGCCCACGCGCTTCAAACGCCGACCAGCGACTAAGAGCAACGTGCTCACTACGACCGAAACCAACGCGACCGGCAGGCCCAGCGCATAACCAATATTCTGCGCCGGCCACAACAGCTGAAAACACAGCACCAGCACTGCCGCGAGCAGCAGACCAAAGACCAACACAGCGATGCCCAGCGCTCGCCCCACGCGCCCACCGATCTTCGAAGGCTGACCCGCAAAGGCCAACGCTTTGCCCGAGACCGGCCTGCGCATGGCGAGTATCCTACTCTACAATGCACGGTTCTTCGAGCTTGATATTTGCGGCTGCGAGCATGTTCTCTTGGGGCGTCAGCCTCGTGGTTTCGCTGACGTTCGTAGTCGTTATCGCCACAGTCGTGCGTCGATACCGCCCCGATGCCGCGCCGATCTTGATTGGCGCCCTGGTCTTCGAGCTGCTCATCACCGTGTATGCAGCCGGCGCCTCGGTGATCCTCGCCCGCATCACCAGCACCAGCATGGGCATCGAGGGCTACGCTCAAGCGCAAGCCATCAGCACCTCCGTCATCGCGTTGCTGCACGCGAGCGCCCGCGCGTTACTGCTGTGGGGCATTGTGCGGTTGGCGCGACCGGCGGATGTCTTAACTTAGTGCCAACCATGCCCCGCGACGGCGACTTCGAG
>DATCFJ010000796.1:0-15016 GCA_036509605.1 Polyangiaceae bacterium
CGGGTTTCGCGGCCACTGGCAATGGCGTACCGCCGAGCGAGCCGTGCCAAGCGGTGTGCAGCGCGTTGTAGCGAGCGAACACGCTAACCCCCAGCGCGGCCATCACGGACAGCAACGCGGCCGCCGTCCATAGACGACGCCCCAGCGAGGACGGCGTGGGCTCGGACGCCGGCGGTTCCCAGGCTGCGGCCTCCGCGCGCAGCACTGCCGGCACGGTCGGAACTGTCGGCACGACCGGCGCGACCAACGCCGACAAGCTCGATTTGTGACTGGGCGGCATCATCAGTAGGGCCGTGGCTGGCTGCGAGCCGTGCTCACGCGCACCGAAGTAGGCCGCGACGTCCTCGTGAGGCGCGACGTGTACGCCGGCAATCTCCTCGATCGCCGTAGCAAGCTCCGCGCAGTCTGCGAAGCGCTGCGCTGGGTCGACCGCGAGCGCGCACATGGCCACCGCCTTGAGCGGCACCGCCCAAGCGAGCTCGGGCGGCAACTCGGGCAATTGCAGCTTGCCGCCCATCAGCCGCGTCACAATCGAATCGACGGAATCGGTCTCGAACAGGCGGCGACCTGCCAGCGCCTCCCAGAGCAAGACTCCGCAGCTGAAGACGTCTGCACGCTGATCGATTGCGTCACCGAGCAGGCGCTCGGGCGCCAGATGGGCTTGGCGCGCGCGCGCTGGCGCAACACCCGCTTCAAGGCGATGCCAGGGTGCCAGCGGCACGAGCCGACCCACGCCCTCCCGGTCCACGCGCAGCAACGCCGGCACGACCTCGCCGTGCACGAACGGCGCGCCGGTTTCGGTCTTCGTGTCGTGCAATGCGATCAGACCGTTCAACACATCCAGCAAGATACGCAGCGCTCGCGCCAAGCCGTAGCCGGCGAGGCCACGCTGCGCAGCCAACTCGAACCAGTCGCGCGTGAGCTCGGCGTTCAACGCGAAGCCGCCCGGTACCGGCTGCACCGGAACGAGCCTCGGATGGATCGCCGCCAGCGCCAGCTGCGCAGGGAAGCCCTCGTTGCGCGGTGTGCGCACGGTCTTGGGCGGCGGGGTTACGGCAAAACGGACCAAGCCTTTAACGATACGACCTAGCCCGCGAAATCTTTCGTGCGTTGGGCGACTTCTTGGCGGGAAATGGCGGTGTGACGCGACGACCACAGCGCGAGCGGATTTTTACGAGCGTCTTAGATTACTTAGCGCGCGGGGTATCACTTTGGTCACTGACCAGACGCTGCGCGCGCTTACTTAAAAGCAATAACCGCCGCGACGATGATGGCCAGAGCGGTCGCCAAAGTCGCCAAGCGCACGGAGTGCAGCTTGGCGAGCAGGGGGCCGCCGCGGGCTTCGCGAGCGCGCTTGCCGAGCGCTTGGCTGTAACCCACGAGCCCGCACAGGACCAGCACGAGCGTCAGCTTGACGTGCATAGCGGGACCGCCAGCTGCCATCACCGCGCCCGGACCGCGCATGAAGAACATGCCCAGCCCGCTCAGGAGCAAGACCAACAGGCCGTAGCTGCCGTTCTTGGACAGCACCATGGTGCGAAGCAGAAACTTCTCGCGCTCGGCCTGCTCGAGCCCAACGCTCGCGCGGCGCAGCGTGAGCGCGGCGAAGGTTGCCCCGACGCCCAGCGCCAGGCCAATGAAGTGAATCATCTTGATCGCGAGGTAGGTCAACGGCATGGCTCAAGCACTCATAGCCCGCTGCTCCGAGCAGAGCAATCGCTGATGCCCAACTGCAGCTACTGAGTCGCGTCGAGCGGCGGGCTCGTGCCTTCGGGCCAATCGTCGGCACGCGCGTACGCGGCGTCACGCTTGAGCAACGCGCTGCCACCTCCAAGCGACATCTCCCGCCAGGTGCGGCCGGGTGGTGAGGCATCGAGCCAGTAGAAACTGTGCTCGCGGTCGTCCAAGTGAACGTAGCTCGTCCGCGGGTGAGTGTAGATACCCACGCCGACGCGCGGCAACGTTCGTAGGTATGCAGCCAAGAGCGGCGCGCTGACGCCGGTCAACTTGAAGTCGATGGCCTTGCCGGTGGCGTGCAGCCCTTCGCGTCGCCGCCCTGGCTTGCGATACGCGGAGACCACCCGCACCTCCGCGGCGCGGAAGTGCAATGCGGCGCGAACTGCCAGCTGCAGCGTGCGGCGGTCGAGCGTGAGCGCAGCGGGCGCCTTGGGATCGCGCGTGTCGCAGAGCAGCACGTCGAGGCGCGTCGCTTCTAGCTCGTCGACGTGACCGCTGTCGTCGTACAGCTTCACCGACAAACTCTGATCGTTGTTCTCGTTGCTGAAACGCAACGCGGGCAGCTGGCTGAAGGCCGAGCCTTCCGCGGGGCTCGCGTAGGCGGACGAGCTCGCGCTGCACAGCCCGCTCAGCAGAGCGAGTGAAGCCAGAGTCAACCGGCGCGCCATCCCGAAATCAGAGCATGTTTCGCCCAAGAACAGCTGCGCAAGAATTGACGACGGAACCGGCCCCTGGGCAGGCAGCAGGCGCTGCAATTCGCGACAGTGAGCCACTCGTGCACGATAAACAATCCGTCACTTTTTGAGAACCCCTGTAGAAGTGCCCGCGAATCGCGGAATTTTCCAAACATGATCTAGGCAGGCAACGTCCCGAACGCTGGATCGCAAGTTGCTATGCCAACCCCCATGGCACCGCCCCCTGACATTGAGAAGACGGGCGACGCCCATACGGGCACCTTGGCGTTTCCCCCCGGCGCGCTGGCCGCAACGGTGAGCCGTTACGCCCCTGGGGCTATCTTGTCCGGCAAGTATCGGCTCGAATCATTGCTCGGCGAAGGCGGCATGGGCGCTGTTTGGTGCGCCTCCAACGTGCTCCTTGATTTGCCCGTTGCCATCAAGTTGATCCGCGCTGACCTCGACCGGAGCTCACTCCGCGCTCGCTTGCAAGTCGAAGCGCGCTCGGCTGCCAAGCTCGGGCACCCGGCGATCGTGCGCGTTTACGACGTCGGTGAGAGCGAATTCGGTGACCCGTTCATCGTGATGGAGCTGATGCACGGCGAGACACTCGCCAAGATGATCAGCCAGGGTCGGCTCTCGGCGGCGCGCACCGTGCAGCTGCTGCTGCCGATCATCGACGCGTTGGCGATGGCGCACTCGCGCGGCATCGTGCACCGCGATCTCAAGCCCGACAACTTGATGATCGCCCGGGAACAGCAGCGCATCCAGCCAAAAATCCTGGATTTTGGCATCGCCAAGCTCACCGACCCGCGCGATAGCGATCACAAGCTGACCGAAGTCGGCATGGTGGTGGGTAGCCCGGACTACATGTCGCCCGAACAGGCGCGCGGGCGTGACGACGTCGACGCCGGCAGCGACATCTGGGCGATCTGCGTGGTGTTGTACGAGGCCGTCACCGGCAGTACGCCTTTCTCGGCCTCCAACTACAACGCGCTCCTGCGCGCGATAGTGGAGGATAACCCAAAGTCATTGGTCGAACACGCGGCGGGGGATCAAGCTCTGTGGGAGATCGTGAAGCGCGGCTTGGCCAAGGAACGCCGCAATCGCCAGGCTTCGATGGGAGAATTGGGTCAGTCCTTGGCAGGCTGGCTTTTGAGTCACGGCGTGTTCGAGGATGCCTGCGGCACGTCGCTCGAGTCAAAGTGGTTCGGTCACGACAGCGACCATCCCCCGAGCGTCGGCGATGTCTCCGGCGGCTCGCGCCCGATCGGTGCAGATTTCCGGCCACAGCTGACACGTGAGGCGCTGCCCAACGCTACGGGTTTGGATTCGCCGCCGTTTACCGCGACGATCCCGGCGAGCAACGGGAGCCGCGGCCGCACGGTGCGCGCGGCGGTCGTCGCATGCGCGATGCTCGGCGCCTTGGTGTTTGGGCTGAGTCGCAGTCAGTCCCTCCGCCCCGCGCCGAGCTCAGGCGCCGCCCCAGCTCCCGCAACGCACAGCGCTGCGACAACGACAACAGCGGTTGAACAACCCCGCGCAGCAGCCGTTACAACGCCGGAGCCGCCCGCACCGCTAGCCGAACCGCCGGTGGTGCTCGCGGAGGCCGAGCTCGTCGCAGCGGGGCAGCCGCTGCCAAGCGCGCAACCTTTGGCTCGGCCGGCAAAGCCAACCGTGGCGAACGCGCGCGCAGGCGTGTCACACCCGGGCAAAGCAAGCCCAGCCGTGCCCGGCGCTCCGTCAGCCCCTTCCGCTCCACAGGCGGCAAAGCCCGCCGAGCGGCCTTTGGATCTCTTAGCCCCTTATTGATCGCGGAGCGTGCGTGCCTTTTCAACGAACGAAAGCGCGAAGCGGGCGGCGTCGCCTCGGCACTCCCGGTCGCGGCGCGGCACTGGCGCTGCTGACATGTGCTTTGGTCAGCCACTCGCTGCCCGCGTGGGCGGCAGACACGGCAAGCACGGCTGGCGCGCGCAACGACCCACAGCGGCGCGCTCTCGCCAAAGCCAAATATCAGCAAGGCGTTGAAGCTTACCGCGCGGAGCGCTACGCAGACGCAGTTCGGTTGTTCCTAGAAGCGGATGCTTTAGAGCCGAGCGCGGCCTTGTCGTACAATATCGCTCGCGCGTACGAGAAGCTCGCAGACGACGCGCAGACGCTCCGCTGGTACCGCAACTACTTGCGCCTGAATCCGGAGGCCCCGAACGCAGCCGACGTGCAGCAGTTCGTCCGCACGCTGAGCGAGGCGTTGGCCAAAAAGGGCATTCAGCAGCTCAGCGTGCTGTCGACGCCAAGCAGCGCTACGGTCTCGATTGACGGCAATCCACTGGGCGTGACGCCGCTGACCGTCGAGCTGCCGCCGGGTGCGCACTCAGCGCTGCTCACGCTGCGCGGCTTCTCCGACGCGCAGGTCCGCTTCACGCTCACCGTAGCGACGCCCATCGATTTGCGGGTGCAGCTGCAACCAGCACCCGCCCAGCCTACGTCACTCGTCGCAGCAGAGCCCCGCGGGCGGCGCTTCGGGATCGCGCCCTACATCACTCTCGGAGCCGGCGCCGTGCTGCTCGGCACGGCCGCGCTGTTCGAGGTGGGGCGGCATTCAGCCCAAAGCGCCGCCAAAGACGACGCGACTCAGCTCGACTACGAACGCGACGTCAACGCCATGAATAGCCGACAGACCATGGCGCGCGTGTTCGTGGGCGTGGGCGCCGCGGTCACGATCACGGGCGCCGCGCTGCTCGTGTTCAACACGCGGCTGACGCCCGAGACACGCGCGCGTGTCTCGGGCTCGCCGGGCGGCGGCGCGCTGCTGCTGGAGCGGAGCTTCTGATGCGATTGTCTCGGCTGATACGCGCGCTACTACTGCTCCCGGCTGGGTTGCTGAGCTGGGGCTGCGCGAACAGCATCAGCTCGATCTTGGACGGCAAGGCCTGCGACGCGCGACAGAGCTGCAGCTCCGGCTATCAGTGCGACGTCTCGACCCAAATCTGCGTCCGAGCCGGCGAGCTCACAAGCCAGGACGGCGAGGCTGGACAAGCAGGGCAAGCGGCGCAGAGCGCATCGTGCAGCAACAGCGAGGCCAGCTGCGACAGCGGCTGCAGTCATCTGGATTCGGACGCGCAAAACTGCGGCGGCTGCGAAGCGACATGCACTGCGCCCGCCCACGGCGCGGGCGTATGCCTGGATAGCGCGTGCAACTTCGCTTGTACCAAGGGCTATTCAGCTTGCGGCAGCGTGTGTGTGGATTTCCAAAGCGACGCGGAAAACTGCGGAACGTGCGGCGCGCACTGTCCGGATCCCCTGGGCGGCGCCGGCGTGTGCAGCGCTGGCAAGTGTGGCGTCGCGTGTGCCGGTGACCTCACCTCGTGCGGCGATCAATGCCGTGACACGTCGAGCGATCCCGCGAACTGCGGCGCGTGCGGCACTGTCTGCGCGGCTGGGCTCGTCTGCTCTGCTGGTGTTTGCAAGGCTAGCTGCGAAGGTGGGCTCAGCAATTGCGCCGGCGCGTGCCTAGATGTAGCGACATCGGCGAGCAACTGCGGCGCGTGCGGCGCAGCCTGCGCGAACCCGCTTCACGGGACTGCCACGTGCAGCGCTTCAACATGCGATTTTGCATGCTCGGCTGGCTTCGAGAAGTGCGACGCGGCATGCATCGACACCAGCCAAAGCGCGACGAACTGCGGCAGCTGCGGACACGCATGCAACGCCCCCGCCAACGGGGTCGCCACATGCACGGCTAAGCAGTGCGGCTCGACGTGCAGCGTGGGCTTCGCTAAATGCGGCGACAGCTGCGTGAAGACCGATTCCGACCCGGCCAACTGCGGGGGTTGCGGCAAAGCATGCGGGCCGAACGAAGTCTGCGCTTCCGGCAAATGCACCTCGAGCTGCCCGGGTAGCGCCGAGAATTGCTCGGGGGCGTGCGTCAATCTGGCGAGCGATCCGAGCAATTGCGGCGCCTGCGCCACGATGTGCAACGCGGGCGCGCACGCTGGCGCGGCCTGCACCTCGTCCAAGTGCAGCCTCAACTGCGACCCGGGTTACAGCCTGTGTGGGGCAGCTTGCCAGAACCTCGACTCTGACCCACAGAACTGTGGAAAATGTAGTGTCCTCTGCCCGGCAGCGCCGAACGGGGTGTCCCTGTGCTCGGCGAAGCAGTGCGTGGTGAGTTGTAACAACGGCTACACCAAGTGCAGCAATCAATGTATCGACCAGACTTCGGATCCCAAGAACTGCGGCGCGTGCGGCAAAGCGTGCGCCGCGGGGCAGGTTTGCCAGGGCGGCAAGTGCACGACGGAGTGCGGCGGAAAGACGACCTGTGGCGCGTCTTGTGTCGACACGACGAGTGACACGTCGAACTGCGGCGCGTGCAGCACGGTGTGCATGCCGCCAGCTCACTCGGCCCCCACATGCAACATGGGGAAATGCGGGTTTCAGTGCCAGAGCCCATTCATCGCGTGCGGCGCGGGCTGCATCGATCCGCGGGCGGACATCAACAACTGCAACGCCTGCGACGCCAAGTGCCCCGCAGTTCCTGGCGGCACGCCCACCTGCGCGAACGGGCAATGCGGCGTCATGTGCGCGTCGGGCAATTCGGTGTGTGACTCGAAGTGCGTCAACACGACCTCCGATCCAAAGAACTGCGGCAGCTGTGGGAACAAGTGCAAAGGCAACGTGAAGTGCACCCTGGGGCTGTGCTTGTTGTGACGTTCTTGAGTGCGTGACATGAGCGCGCGCTGTGACCATTTGCGACCGCGCTTCCTCGGCACACCTGGCCGTTTCTGCGATGTTTCCGGGGCGGAGAGCTTCGGCACGCGGCGTGCTTAAGGGCCTCCGACACTCAACTCAGGAGGCTTTTTCATGATTCGCTCTTCCATCATTGTCTGCGCGGTCGGTGCTCTGGTTCTCGCCTTGGCGAGCGGCTGCAACAAGGCCGCTGACGAACAAGAAAAGGCAACCAACGCGCAGGTCCAAGCCAACGACAAGATCGTCGCAGCCAATCAGGAGGCTGATCAGAAGGCGAACAAGGCGCAAGCCGACGCTGACCAAAAGATCGCCCAGGCGCAGGCCGCCTTCCTCAAGATGCGCGAGGACTACCGCCACGACACGACCACCAACTTGGTCGACCTCGATCAGAAGATCGCCGACCTGGAAGCCAAGTCGAAGACCTCTACCGGCAAGAAGAAGGCAGACCTCGACGCGCGGCTGGCCCAGATCCGCACGCAGCGCGCGGCCTTCGCGGACGACTGGAAGTCGATCGAAACGGCGTCGGCAACGACCTGGGACTCGACCAAGTCACGCTTGGAAAAGGAATGGACCGACCTGAAGTCGGCCGTCGATCGCGCGGCATAGCCCTCCCGCCCTTCGCCACGAAAAACGCCCTCGACCGCTAGCGCGGCAAGGGCGTCTTCGTCTGTCCCCTAGCCATGGCTAGGCGCGTGAGGAACACCGCCCGCCAAGTTCTGCGTTTTGGCGAACGCGCTTCGTGATACCCGACTCGCTTCGAGATACCCGAAGGGGTGAAGGGGTAAAGCCAAAACCAGAAATCGGCGGGCGTCGCTGCTGCTTAAGATATCGGTGATGGTCCCCCTAGCTCAGACGCCGAGCTTCTTGAGGCTGGCGAGCAACACGCAAACGGTCACCACTTCCATTGCAGCTCGGACCTGTGCGAGCGGCGGCATGGACGGCGCTACGCGAATGTTGCGGTCGCGCGGATCCTTGCCGTGCGGGAAGGTCGCGCCCGCGGCGGTGAGCTTGACGCCGGCAGCGTCCGCCAAGCGCACAACCTCCGCCGCGCAACCGTCGAGCGTGTCGAGGCTGACGAAGTAGCCACCGCGCGGCTTGGTCCAAGTTGCGACGCCTTTGCCGCCCAGCTCTTTCTCAAAAGCGTCGGTGACGGCCTCGAACTTGGGGCGCAGCAGCTCAGCGTGCTTCTGCATGTGCAGGGCGACGCCCGCGTAGTCCTTGAAGAAGCGAACGTGGCGCAGCTGGTTGATCTTGTCCGGACCGATCGTCTGGATGCTGCTGTGGCGTTTGACGTCCGCGATGTTGGCTGGGCTCGAGGCCAACGCGGCGACACCGGCGCCGGCGAACGAGATCTTCGACGTCGAACCGAAGACGATGGCGCGATCCGGGTTGCCCGCCGCGGCGCACGCGCTGAGCACGTTGGCGAGCTTGTCGCCTTCGGGGTAAAGATCGTGCACGGCGTAGGCGTTGTCCCAGAGCAGCCGAAAGTCGGGCGCAGCCGCTTTCATCGAAGCCAAGCGGCGCACGACGTCGTCGCTGTAGGTGGTGCCGGTGGGGTTGCTGTACTTGGGCACGCACCACATGCCCTTGATCGCCGGGTCGCTCGCGACCAAGCGCTCGACCTCAGCCATGTCCGGACCGTCGTCGTTGATGCCCACGGTGAGCATCTCGATGCCATGGTGCTCGCAGATCGCGAAGTGACGATCGTAGCCCGGGCTCGGGCAGATGAACTTCACCTTGCCGCGGGCCCACGGCTCTTTGCTGCCCGGCACTCCATGAAGCAGGGCGCGCACCACGGTGTCGTGCATCATCGTCAAGCTGGACGCGCCGCCGACCACCACCTGGGCCGCTGGGGCACCCAGCATGTCCGCGAAGATCGCCTTCATCTCGGGCAAGCCGTCGAGGCCGCCGTAGTTGCGGCCGTCGCTGCCGTCGCTGCCCTTGTAGTCCGTTTCGCTGAGGGCGACCGTCAGCTTGGAAGCCAGGTCGAGCTGCTCGGACGAGGGCTTGCCACGCGTCATGTCGAGCTTCAGTCCCTGCGCCTTGAACGCGTTGTAACGCTGCTCGAGCTTCTGCGTGAGGGAGGCACGTTCTGAGGCGGAAAGTTTCGAGAGCTCAGTCATAATGATGGCTCTGTAACGAAATCTTGGGCGGGTCGCCAGTCGTGATGAGCAGGGCTCGGGACAGGGCGGAAATCCTGCCGATCCCGCGATCCGCGGTCACCCGAAGGTCGGCCGCGGGCGGCCCGAGAGCCGACGCGCCGCCGCCCAGCGCTGCGCGCAGCGAGCGCCTCGGGGGTTAAAAATTGCCAGACGACGGGCGTAGCAGCCAGTGTGGGAAAACGCCTCGTCCTCGGGTCTCTGCCTGCCCTCCTCGTGTTGCTCGGTCAAACCGCCCGGGCTTTGCCGGGCACGCATGCCCCGGCAATCTCGACCTACGACACGCGCGCGTCGAGTGTAGTGCTCGCGTATCGTCATGGTTCGAGCAGCGAGGGCCCGTTCAACACCTTTAGCTACAACGCCAATTTTAGCTCCTCCACGGCCAAGCTGAGCGCGCAGTTCGGCTTGCACTACGTGAACTACGATTCGAAGGACAACAACAGCACGGCACACGGCGTGGGCGCGAGCGGCGTCGCGCTGTTCGTGTTCCCGGTGGCCGGACGCTACGACGACGGCGTGCCCAAGGCCGCCATCTCCTTCGATGTCGGAGCCGTTCCCACGGCGTACGTGAGCGGCCAACGCAATTACTTGACCGTGCCCTTGGTGCTCGGCTTTGGCGTACCACTGTCTCCGCACAAAGCCGTGACCATCACGCCCTGGTTCGAGCTCGCACCGAGCGCGAACTTGGACACGGTGTTCAACGCCGCTGATGTGCAGATCGGAAGCAACGTCGCGAATCAATCGCCCGAGTGCAGTAATCCTGCCCTGCTCTCGCAGTGCAAAATCACCCTGAATAAGGGCGCGATCGAGGACGCAGTAAAGAAGGGCGTGACCGTCGACCTGAGCTTCAAAGTCCCGATGCGCGCAGGGCTCGATGGCTCGATCCATCTCGGAGAGAGCGTCGATTTCAATCTCTACTCGGGCGTCAGCAGCTTGGGTGGCGGCTTCCAAGGCCCGTCCGTGCTCACGGCCGGTGCGGGTCTGACCTTTCGCTGGGACGACATCGTGCCCGCGGTACTGCCAGTCGAGCGGCGGTTGGATCGCGAAGGTTGCGACGCCATCGAAGGCCGTTTCCGCAGCTGTCCGAGCTCGCGCAAATGGCTCTCGCCGGAGCAGCGCGCCAGACCCCCCGAGCTGCCCGCGAACGCAACACAACTAGCGCCCGTCCAAGCGCTGCCCACGCAGCCACCGGCTCCGCCCGCACCCGCACCCGCACTCGCGCCAGCGCCTGCGGCGCCGCGACCCGCTGCGGCGCCGACCTTGCCTGCGCCGCCCACCACTGCGCCGCCTGGCAGTGCCCCCCAAGGCTCCCGCGCGCCGACTCCCGGCTCGCCGCCCATCGCCGCATTCCCGAACTGAAGCGGCTACCAGCGCAACGTCTTGGAGACGCTGACGTCCGGGCCTTGGAAGGCCGGCACTCGCGAACGCGCGACGGCATTCAGCACGCACGACTGCATCGCCGCGGGCGGCGGCGCGGCGGCGAAGTGAATCACACGCGCGACGCCGGACGGAGCGAACGTAACTACGACTTGAGTATTGACGGGACCCGGGCCGCAGCCGCTGGCAGCACGCGCGGCGCGGCCCAAAGCGCGCGCCAGCTCAACGCGATCGGCCGAGCCAGGTGTCAAAGGGCGTGAGCCGAGGGAGCTTGTAAGCTTCGACGCTGCACCCCCATGCTCCAAGGGCAGCTCGGTGATCGGCACGACCGGGATCCCGAAGCCCGGACCGAGCTCCGAAACGGCGTTGTGCGCCGTGACAACCGGCGCGACGGGCCCTGCGGTTGCACTGGCCCCATGCGGCGTCGCGCCAAGCGCAACTCGCGGAGCACCCGCATGCTGGATGCGCGACACGAACAAGGTCGCTACCAGAGTCGCCACGACGGAAAGCGTCGCCACGGCGGAGAGCTCGAACGGACGGCCATGCAGTGCAGGACGCGTGAAGCCGAGCGGCGGCTCCGACGCAGGCGCTCGCAGCGCCGGGATCGGCAACGGCCGCGGCAACGGCAACGGCAACGGCAACGGCTGCGTGACCGCGGAGTCCGGCAGCGAATCGAAGCTGTCGCGCGTAACGATGGCCGGTGGCGGCACACTCTTGATCACGGGCGGCGGAGGCGGCGCGATCGACACCGAAAGGCTAGAGCTTGGTCGACGCCCGACAAGCATCGGCCAGCTCACCGCCAGCGCCGAGCGAAGCTCCGGGGTAGTGACGAGCGGCCGCCAGTCCTGAGTGCCGTAGCGGCAGACCTCGGCGCCGCGCGCTAGGCCCTGACGGAACACCAGAGCAATCTCAGCGGGGGCGAGCTCGAGCTGCACTTTCCAGCGCGCATTCTCGACGAGGTCCTGGCGTGCCGGAACGCGCCGCACGGCCGCTGGACGGCGTGCCGCGCTCTGCGGGTTGCGCGGCCTGCTAGACGAGCTAGATGCGCTTGGCTGACTATCGAACACGGCGACCTCCCTCGTTGACTAGGCCGACATACCACGAGTTCGGGCCCGCCTTCGTGGCGTAATGCAGGTTTTCCCTGCCGGATTCTTCTAGAACGGACGCAATTTAGCCTCGATATGCCTTCGCAGGATCACAGGAGCCGTCTGTGGACATGAATGGCTAGCGCACAACAGCATCCCTCGCGGTTCGCTCGCGCGCTCCCCTTTCGCGTGCCCGCCGAGGGCTTCGGGAAGACCACTTACCAGTCCAAGAATCGCCGCAAACAGCGGCGTAAACCGTGTGGAATCGGTACCGGTTTCGGGGCGCATGCTCGAGCTAGTTCGAGGCGCCAGAAAGGTCGATCGAGGGCCTTTGGTTCGGCCTCGGTCCGAGCTATGGTCCGCGCGCCAAGAACCCCGATTCCGCTCGAGGCCGCGCTTTTCAACACCGACCCGAGCTCCGAGCGGCGCGAAGCATTGCCATGACCGAGACGCGATCATTCGACCTCCAGACGCCCCCGCCGGAAGGCCTACCGAGCTCCACCTGGGCGCGGCCCAGTGCCCGGCGCACGCTGCCAAGCGCGCTCGCGCTGTCACTGACGCTCGGCCTGTTCGGCCTAGCTGACTGCCGACCGAATCAAGACGACAGCGGAGGCGGCTTCCCGCGCGCCGAGACATTCTACGTCGCTGGCTGGCAGTGGGGAGAGCCCGCGTCGTTCAACCCGCTGCTGAGCAACCCGGACTGGCCGGTCAGCTCGATGAATCTGATCTACGAGCCCCTGCTCAACTACAACTCGATCAGCGGCAAGATGGAACCGCTGCTCGCCGAGTCATACGAAGCACACGACGACAACGTCGAGGTCACGCTCAACCCCGCCGCGCGCTGGAACGACGGCAAGCCGGTGACGGCCTGGGACGTGACCTACACCTTCGAGCTCGGGCAGCGCTTCAAGAGCCTGAACATCGCGCCGATTTGGCAGTATCTGACCGCGGTCCGCGCCTACAACGAAGACGGCTCGGAAGCGGCGAAGGAACCGACGCCCGGCGACAAGTACCCGCGCCGCGTCGTGTTCGCGCTGAACCTGGCAAAGAAAAACCCGTTGGTCGTGCTGGACGCCCTGCAAGGGCAGCGCATCATCCCGCGCCACAGCATCGAACCGCTGCTGCAGCAACGCGGCGGCAGCTTGGACGAGTTCGACAAGCTCAAGTTCGACAAGGACGTCGTGAGCTCCGGGCCGTACAAGCTCTTTTCGTACAGCAGCGAGAAGATCGCGGTCGTGCGCGACGACAATTACTGGGGAAACGCGGCGCTGCACGGGGGCAAGAAGCCGGCCGTGAAATACCTCGTGCACCCGATCTACAAGAGCAACGATCACTTCAGCATCGCGCTCCAGCAAGGCCGGCTCGACGCCTCCAGCACGTTCGTGCCGCGGATCTGGCTCAAGGCCAAAAAAGGCGTCCGCAGCTGGCTCGACAAAGAGCCGTTCTTCCTCAGTAGCTCGATCCCTATGCTGCTCGTCAACCACAAGCATCACCCGCTGGACGACGTGCACATGCGTCGCGCGATGGGCTTCGCCATCAACTACAAAGACATTCGCGAGCTCGCGGTGTCCGGCTACAGCGAGCCGCTCAAGCCGGGTTTGATCTTGCCCTTCGGCCTCGAGCAAAAGTTCTTCTCCGAGGAAGACGCCAAAAAGTACGGCACCTGGTTCGACCCAGAGCAGGCCAAGGCCGAGCTCAAAGCCGGAGGCTTTACGCCAGTATTTGGCCCCGACGGCGAGCTGATCGAGACGCGCGACAAAGACGGCAAGAAAGTGCCAACTTTGTACGTCAAGTCCCCGACCGGCTGGAGCGACTGGGAGTCGATCGTGCGGATCGCGGTCAGGAGCATGCGCTCCGTCGGCATCGACGCCCGAGAACGCTTCGTCGACGCGAGCTTGTTCTGGAACGCCCTGTTCGAAGGTGACTTCGACTTGATCATGAATACGCCGTCTTCGGCGCCCTCACCTTCCAAACCCTGGTCGCGCTTCGAAACGCTGATGACGACGCAGGATTTCGCGCCGCTGGGCGAGAAGATGTACAAAAACATGGGGCGCTTCAACGACCCCAAAGCGCCCGGCTACGTGCCGCGCATCGACGAGCTGCTCGCGCAGATCCCGAGCATCAAGGACGAGGCAGCACTGACCGCCGCGTACCACGAGCTCAACGTGCTGTTCCTGCAGCTGCAGCCCGACTTGCCGCTCGTGTACCGCCCGGACGCGTTCTACGAGTTCAGCTCGAAGCACTGGTCCAACATGCCGAGCGCGGCGAACCCGTACTTGCCGCCACTCACACCAGGGGACCGCTTGGGCACGAACATGCTCTGGGCGATCAAGCCGGTGCTCAATTGACGCGCAAGTCCTGCGCCGAGCCACGAACATGTTGAAGAACTACCCAACCCTCAAGCACATTCTCGGCCGCGCCGGCTGGTACTTCGTCACGTTCCTCGTCGCCGTGACGATCAACTTCTTCCTGCCGCGCCTGGGCGACGCGAACCCGGTCGACGCGATGATGGCGAAAGCCAGCGCTGGGCTGGACAGCGCGTCTGCCAGGGAAAAAGAAGAGGCGTACCTCAAGGAATTCGGCCTGGTTCAGGTGGACAACGCAGGCCACGTGAAGCGTAACCCGCAGGGCAAGCCCTTGCGCACGTCGCTCTTCTCGCAGTTCGTGAACTACCTCGGCATGAGCCTACGAGGCGACCTCGGCGGCTCGATTCTGCAACATCCGAAGCGCGTGAGCGAGATCATCAAGACCGCTCTGCCGTGGACACTCGCGCTGCAGCTGCCGACGATCGTTTTCGGTTGGCTGCTCGGCAACGTGCTCGGCGCGCTGGCGGCTTACAAGCGCGGCGTGTTCGACAAGGTGATGTACCCGCTGGCGCTATTGACCAGCGCCATCCCCGCATTCTGCTTCGGCATTCTATTGGTGTACTTCTTCGGTATCCGGCTGGAGTGGTTCCCCGCGGCGGGCGGCTACGACGACGGCCTGACACCCGAGCTGACGCGCCAGTTCATTGCCAGCGCCAGCTACTTTTACATTCTGCCGTTCTTGTCCGTGTTCTTGATCGTGGTCGGCGGCCAAGCCATCGGCATGCGCTCGATGTGCATCTACGAGCTTGGCACCGACTACGTGAAATACGCCAAATTGCTGGGCGTAAAAGAGAACAAGATCCTCTTTTACATGTTCCGTAACGCAATGTTGCCGCAGCTCACCGGGCTCGCGCTCGCGCTCGGCACCATGGTCG
>DATCFJ010000797.1:0-7252 GCA_036509605.1 Polyangiaceae bacterium
CCGCCGCAACCGTCCGAGATCGTGCCGCAGTTCTTACTCTGAGCGGCGCAGGTCGTCGGCGCGCAACCGCATACGTTGGGCGTCCCGCCGACGCCGCAGGAGCCATACGCGCAGGCACCGCAGTCGATGGTGCCCCCGCAGCCGTCTGAAATCGTGCCGCAGTTCTTGTTCTGCGCGACGCACGTGGTCTTGGTGCAGCCGCAGACATTGGCCTTCCCGCCACCACCGCAGCTGCCGCTGCCGCTGCACTGTCCGCAGTCAAGGAGCAGCGAGCAACCGTCCGAGACCGTGCCGCAATCGGCGCCGAGCGTGGCACACGTGGTCGGCGAGCAGCTTGCGGCGCCGCACACGTTCGGCGCGCTGCCACCCCCGCATACGCCAGTCGCACAGGCGCCGCACTGGAGAGTGCCGCCGCAGCCATCGGGGATCGCGCCGCAGTTCTTGTTTTGGGCGGCGCATGTGGTCTTGGTGCAGCCGCACTTGTTCGCCGTGCCGGCACCACCGCACGTTGCCGGAGCTGTGCACGTACCACAGCTGACTGTGCTGTTGCACGCATCCACGACCTCCCCGCAATCCTTGCCGGCGCAAGCTTTGACTGGGTCCGCCGTGCACCCGCACACATTTTCCTTGCCGGCGCCACCGCAGCTGGCCGGCGCCGCGCAGCTGCCACAATTTAGCAACCAACTGCAACCGTCGGGAATCAGTCCGCAATCCTTGCCCTGAGCCGCGCAGGAGCGCGGCGAGCACGTGCCCACCCCGCACACGTTGACCAGACCACCGCCGCCGCAAGTCTTGTTGCCGGAGCACACTCCGCAGTCGAGCGTCTGGCCGCAGCCGTCCGAGATGACGCCGCAATTCTTGGATTCTGCGAGGCACGACGTCGGCGCGCAGCCTGCGCTTCCAGCGTTGCCGTTGCCGTTAGCGCCTCCCCTCGCGCCCGTTCCTCCGGTGGCGCCCGTTCCTTCGGTGGCGTTGGCGCCCGCGATGCCGGCCTCTCCCCCGTTACCCGTTGGGCTGCCGCTTGCGACGCAGCGCGAATCAACGCAAGCGTGCCCTTCCAAACAGTCGATGTCTTCCTTGCACTCCACCGCGCAGATGCCGGAGCGACACAGGAGCGGCGCGACGCAATCTGAATTGTACGAGCAGGGGAGTCCGCCAGCGCTGGCGTCGCTGCCCGCGCCGGCTGGCGCGACAGGCAACAACCCCGCCGCGTTGAGCTCCTTCGGCTCAGCGCACGTGGCCCCCGTGCAAACTTGCCCGGGAACACAGTCGCGGTCTGACACACACTGATCGCGACATTGGTTGTCGATGCCGCAAACTTGCGCGCCCGGACAATCGCTGTTGTGACTGCAGGAAAGCTCGGCCCCCAGCTGGCAAACGTGGAACGGCTTGTCGCTAGCCATGCGCCGCTCCCCACCCGGACAATCGCGACTTTCGGTGCACGCGGTGTGGCAGCGTTGAAACGCGCACACCAACGGCGAGTCGCAATCCGAATTGAGCGCGCAGCCATCCGAGATTGCTCTCTTGGCGGGAGTGCTCGAACAAGCGCTCAGGAGCCACAACAAGACGAGCACACACAAGGCGCGTCGCCTCAACAAGAGAGGAAGCATACGCGGAAGCTTTCGCGAAACTCCGCGCCGCGTCAATTTCAATTGGGCCTCCCCCGAGTGATCCGAGGTTAGGTAGCGCCGCGACGGGTGTGGACCACGAACGGAACGCGCGCGGCCCTCGCGCGGTCACGACTATCGGCCCCAGTGCCAAGATCTACGGCGCTGTACTCCCGAAACCTCGCGACCTATCAAGGGCTTGGCTTGGCACGGCGGCGTCAAGCGCCGAGCGCGGACCCGCCCGGCGGGCAATCGTTAAATGATCGATTCGCGTAGTGGCTTGTTCTCGAGACTGCGGGGCAGGTCCGCAAGGGGCACTTCCAACCCGGGAATTGCCCGCCGCGACGTGTGATAACCGCTTCTCGCGCCTCCAAGATTGCTTCAACTGCCGGTCAATATAAGTTATATTGTAGGCCGCGCGACGTTTTTGGACCGCCGTGGGCTTGCTGGGGTTAGCCCTGCTTTCAAGCGTTGCATCGGCCCAAAGCACGAACGTAGCACTCGCAGAGTCCTTGTTTGAACAAGGCAAACAGCTCTCGGCCGAAGCGAAGTACGAAGAGGCGTGTCCCAGGTTCGCCAAGTCGCTCTTCCGCCCGCGCCCGCGTGGACGTTGAAGACAATCTATTTCAAGGACCTGACTCAACTGCGCTTCGGCCAGATCGTGGCGTTCGATCCCGCGCATGTCGTGGGGCTACGGTTCCAGGTCACCGTAGGTGCAACCAAAGCGGAGCCGTACGACCTCTCGATCGACGAGCTCAACTTCGTAGGGAACTGAGCACAATGCGGCGCGATGAGCTCGCGCGCGCCCGCATCAGGGGCTCGAACAGCGCGTACCGACTCCGTCTCGCGGTGCAGTCAAACTGCTCGACCGTTCAGTCGGTCCATTCAACGTGCTCGAGGTACGCGTCGACGGTGTCTTCGAGGAGGCGCAGGCGGTGGGGACCGGTCATGCCAGGCGCGTAGTGACGAATGACCTTCTTAGAGCTGCCTCGCGCGACGCTGATATACGCAGTCGGATTGTCCGTCACTGGGCACGAGTAAGAGTCGTCGAGACCGAAAAAGTCGAGTTCGAGCGCGAGGCCAGCAAGGTCCTGAAAGAGGCCTGGCGGCAGCGCGCCGTGGTGCAACCCCAAATGCGGAACCAGCGCGCCGCCGAACATTTCCACGCTACCGTCGGCGTGCAAACGGGCCCAGTAGCTGGGACAAGCTCCGTAGCAAGCCGTGCGCTGGAGCGCGATCTCGGTCACGTCGGTCTGACCCTGACCCGCCGTGCAACCCTGAGTCTTGGGAGGAGCAGGCGTGCTCGGCGGCTTGTGCTGCTCTTGCTCACGGTAGTCTTCGGCGACGCCTGAGGGCAAACCCGCGCCGTACCAGTCGCGGGGCGTCGAGCAATGCGCGAGCACGGCTGGATCGCGGCGCTCGAACTCCGCAGTGGCAGACGCAAACCCCAAGTCGACGTCGTTACCCGCCTGGCTCGCCCGCGCGGCGGCACGCTTGCACTCACGCCGGCAGCGCCAGATCGCTCCGCAGTCGTCGCGCAAGCAGGCGAGCTCACAGCGGTCGGCCGCATCACAGCGCGTGACCATCAGGTCGATTTCGTCGGCCGAGTCGACCATGAGGTCGTGCGCCAGGCCTTGCGAGGTGCAGTGAGGCTTGGCCGGCCTCGGCTCGACTGCGCCTGCCTTTCCTGTGCTCGTATGCTGAGGCTGGGCCTGCATGGCGGGGGCGCGGCGCTGCGCGGGCCCACACGCCACGGCCACGAAAAGTAGCGCTTGCCGCAGCCAACGCCCAAGTCCGCCCGAACCGAGAACGCTCTGTAACATCACAGCATTGGACTCCGAAGCCGGGCTCACCTTTGGATTCAGCAAACGCTTAGACCCGTTCCTCGTGGTCTAACAGTTCGACGCCGGCAGAGGGGCGCTTCACCGAACGTCGCGGCTGCCGCCGCCACCGCCCGAGGCTGGGGGTGAAACGTGCTCGGTGCGGAAGAGCACGCTCGATCCATCGTTCGCCGCGCCAACGCAGTCTGCGACGACAAAGACGTCGTCATCGGTGCGCGCCCATACCAACCGCGCGCTGCATCGCGTGTGTTCAGGGTCCTGCGGGATCTCAATGCGTTGCCAACTCGGATCGTCCGCTTGCCTCCATACGGCGCCGTCCTCGACGAGCCACAGCGTCTTGCCGGGAGGCGACGAAATCGACCCTACTTCTGCGGCCCCAGGGGGCTCGAGGTTCGTCCACTTCGCTGCGTCGAAGCGTGCGAGGTAGCCTCGCTGCCGGCGTCCACATGCGGCACTTCCGCCGACGAAGATGGTCGCCCCACGGCGCACATCCAAGGTTGTGAGATTGATGCCGTCGGCGCGGCACTCCTCGGGCACAAGAGCCGTTTCGAAGTGCTCCTGTCCACGAGGTCCCCACCGCTGGAGTACTGCCCGGCCCTCGCCGTCGGTCACCGTGCGCTGGCCGATCGCGGCCACCTCTCCGGTCGGCAGAGCAGCCAAGCTGTCCATCGACGTGTAAGGGTCGAATCGAGGTAGGGGCCAGCCCGGCTTCCCCTGGAGCAACTCGACGCGGGGCAAGGGTGGCGGTCGAGTGTCCGTTGCCAAGTTGGGGTTTTGGCCATCGCGATCGAACGACGCCAAGCCGAAGACGCATCGGGGTCCACAGCTCGCGATTTGAAGGTAGACCGAGTACCAACCCCCGTTCGTCTTGCGAACCGGGATCCATCGACCGCCACGGCGGCGGTACAGATCGTAGGAAAACCCTTCCCTCTCCCAGTTCGCTCGCGTCAGCCAAGCCTCATCGGGCCAGCTCCCTCCGATCGCTCGTACAACCCCTCTGCGCGGCGTCTCTCTCAAGCCGTCGGCCGCATCTTCGCCCAGCGGCTCGCAGGGGGCGACGCCGCGGCAGATGGCGAGCGGCACGTCCGCGGCGACTATCACGATATCGTCACTCAGCGAATGCAGGCTGAGCGCGCCACCCTTCTTCGTCGTCATCACCTGCCGAAATGGGCTCTCATCCCTTGGCTCTGCCAAAGGCACCGCAGCGTCCGGCGTCTTCGGGGGAACCAGGCCGACCGTCGCGGGGGCGGCTATCGAGGCCACGGACGAGGCGATTGGCGTTTGCCTTTGCGCGGGTGGAGCACACGCAAGGAGCACGGCTGCGCCCGCGAATGCCGATCTCCGGCCAAGACCGCGACGGGACCACGCTTTGCCTCTTCCGACGACGGGCATATCGGCCAATGTAACAGACGAGCCGTGTACAGGTGACCGTAGCCTTGGTGCCCGCCCATGCTGCCGCCATGCGCCGACCTGCCGGGATGGCAAGCCCCGTTCTCGCCGCGGTTGCAGCCACCCGTTTGGATTCAATCGACGACGAAGCTTCTCGGAGGGGGGGAGGCGCTGCAGCCCGCATCGGTGGTAGCCCAGGTCCGCGATGACCACGTGAGGAGGCGCTTGCCGAACAGAGCCGCTCCGCGGAGTTTCATCCCGGGGCGGCCGCTTCCAAGCCGTTCGAGCTGCCCGGTTTTCACTTTATATCGGAAGGCAGACGGACCTCTACAAAGAATGAAATCGTCAGTCCCCGCAATCGGCCCCGTAAAGTGGAAGTTTGCGTGCAGTGCGTCTACGGCTCGAAAGCCGCCTCCTTGCGAAAACCAGACTCGCCGCTCACTGCCGAGCGCGATGGTGCCCCGGTGCGCGAGCGCGGCGTGTGGGTTCGCTTCCCCGAGCCGCAGGCGGGGTGCGTGCCCGGAGCGCATGAGCCAGGCTCCGTCGGCGTTCGTCGCGAGCAGCCCGGCAGCGCTCCAGATCGAGCCGATGGCTGGCTTGGACAATCTCCCGAGCGACTGCGGTGCTCGCGAGGACTCAGCGAGCTCGACGGCAAACGCCGTATCGCCCACAAAGTACGCGACGCGCGAGCCGTCGACCGCAATCTGCTTGGGCACTTCCGGCGTGCGCACCAATTCGGTCGTTCGCTCTGCACCGGTCACCCAGCTGAGGGCGCCTGCGCTACCCGCGCGCCCGTGAGCGACCACGAGGCCTCCCGGAGCGAAGACGAATGGCTCGGCGTCCAGAAAGTCACCCCAGCTCTCACTCTCGCCCGTGCGCGGATTCGCGAGCAGGATCTGATCGTAGGGACTGCCCGTCCTCAGTTGCAACACGATCGCTCGCCCATCCTCCCTAAAATTTGCGCTGCCGCCTTCGGGTGCCGGAAGGTGGTGGGTCTCACCGCCAGCGCTCTCGATGCGGAATTCGCCGGCGCCGCGGTCAGCGAAGCACAGGAAATCTGCGGCTGGCGAGATCGAGAAGCGGTGGTCGGCGGTGGAGTTCGTGCCTTGGACGAAGAAATGAGCGAGCTCGCGCGCCGGCTCGCTTGCGCCCGACGCAAGCTCGAGGACTTCTTCCTCGTCAAACTCGATAGCGCTACCGCAGGCGTTGGCTCGGCGCGGCCAGCCGAACGCCAGCGATGACGCGCCAGCCGCGCACCCCAACAGCCATTCGCGCCGCTTCATCCAGGAACATACGCCGCTCATCCAAGCTCCTTCCCTTGGAACCCGGATCTCACTCAAAACCTTGGCGTGCCGCGGGGCCATCCGAGCTTCGGTGAGCGACGTTTCAGGAACGCAGCGTGCCCGGCCAGCGTAGGAAGGGCTGGACTACCCAAGACCGGCATGGACCAAAACCTGTTCGGAGACCACGACGGAGGAAGTTGGCGCGAGCTGGCATACCCCCCCGCCCCACGGTGGCCAGTCGCCTGCTACGCGGCGGGGGGCTCGGTGAGCGCCGTGGTGATCGCCATGAGCTCGCTCGACGACGTCTTCCCCGCGCTAGTCACGCTCTGGCTAGCGGGCACCGCGCTTTTCGCGTGGATTAGTCGGTCAGAACCGGCGCTGTCCGAGCGGCTCGCGCTGTCATCCGGAGTGACCGTCGTGCTTACCCCCTTCTTGGCGCTTTGCCCGCGCATGTTCGAGCGCTACTTGATCGAACCCCGGCCGGGAGTCGTCAACGACATGCCGGACGTGTCAGGAATGGTCGCCCAAAGCGCGCGCATGGTCGAAGTCGTCGTGCTGCTCCTGGGCGCTGCGGTCTTGGGATTTTCAGCCACGTTTGTGGTCGGAAAGTTGGCTCGGGCCGCCCCCAGGTTGCTCGAACGCTGCTTTGGCTTGCTGATCGCGCTCGGTGTCCTCGGTGTCCCCTGTAGACTCGCGCTGCTAGTTGTGCGGACTCTCACCCGCCCAATCGCGACCAGCTACCTGGCGCACCACCCTGCGCTTGACGGTCAGCTCGGCGTGCGACTGAGTGACATCATGCCTTGGGTGCGTCCGCCGTTTGGCTGGCTCGAAAGCGCACTGCTGGGGGTCATCGTGGGCTTCACTGCGCTCGCCGCGCGCACACGACTGCAACGCAGCGTAGACACGCGCGCTTACTGCGGCGTGATCGCGGCCGCGTTGCTGCTCAGCTTGGCGCCTTGCCTACCGCCGCAACCCTGATTTGGGAGTGGCTCAGGCCGCGTCAGCGGGCGGGTGAGTCCCACGCTAGTTGCGAACGCACAACCGAAGGTACAATGCCACTCACGTGCCAGTCTGCTGGCACGACCTGCGGCGACTCTTGACTGATCCCGAAGGGGTAGTCCGCAGCTTGCGT
>DATCFJ010000798.1:0-5611 GCA_036509605.1 Polyangiaceae bacterium
CGCGTTCGCACGCCTCCAGCCGCCATGGCAGACGACCGAGATTTTGCTCCCGCCCGCTTCGCTTGCGGTGGGCACGCTCGTCGTGCTGCGCACGAAGATTGGCCCCTTCTGGCAGACCATCGAGGCGGAGCACGTCGCCTACGAACCGGGGCGGATGTTTGCTGACAAGATGAACCGTGGGCCTTTCGCGCGCTGGTTCCATCGGCACATCGTAACGGCGCGTGGCGCTCACGAGTCCACGCTCACCGACGACATCGACTATGACCTTCCGCTGGGTGCGCTCGGGCGGATCTTCGGAGGTGCTTTCGCGCGGCGCGAGCTCGAGCGGCTGTTCGTCTACCGGCATGAGGTGACACGGCGAGCGTGCGAGGGTCGCTGAGGCGGGCGATCCCACGAGAACGGCTTCAGCGTCAGACCCGCGACATTAGTGCTGCTCCTTGCGGTGAGCGTCTGTGCGCGGCCGGTCTTGCCGTCCTCGCGGCTGGGGTCGTGCACGTCTGCGCTGGCTCGTGCGACGGCTCGGGCTTGCTGTTGGTTCGAGTCATGCGAGAGGGCGCGGGCAAGCGTTGGCAACGTTCTCGCCCGTGCTGGTGGCGGCGCCCGGCTATTTGCGTAAGCACGGCACGCCGCGCAGCGTGGCGGCGCTGAGTGCCCACCACGCGGTGCTCGGGCTGGATTCCTCCCCAGCGTCGCGCTTCACCGAAGACGGCGAAACGCGCACAGTAAGCGTGGCGACCGCGTTGCGCGTTGGTTCCGGTCTGGCTCGAGTCTCGTGCTACCGTTCGGGATCGTGCTATCGATCTCGGTCACTGATGCTGGACAGCGTGGGTCTGCGGAGCTGGCCGTTCGCGAGGCCCACTACCAGCTGATTGGGCGCATCCGGAGCGCCGTGGGTAGCGTCATTCAGGGCAAACCGGAAGCGGTCGAGTTGCTGCTGCTGGCCGTGCTCGCCGGCGGTCACGTGCTCGTGGAGGACGTGCCCGGTGTCGGTAAGACGACGCTCGCCAAGGCCATCGCGCGCGTGCTTCAGATCGGGTTTTCGCGCGTGCAGTTCACGCCCGATCTGCTGCCGACAGACATTCTGGGGTCGCTCGTGCTCGATCCGCGCCTGGGCTCGTTCTCGTTTCAACGCGGCCCAATCTTCACGAACGTCTTGCTCGCGGACGAGATCAACCGCGCGTCACCGCGCACTCAGTCGGCGCTGCTCGAGGCCATGAGCGAGGCGCAGGTGACGGTCGATGGCACGACCTACCCGCTTTCGCCCCCCTTCTTGGTGTTTGCGACGCAAAACCCGCACGAATCTTCCGGGACCTATCCGCTACCGGAGGCGCAGCTCGATCGCTTCTTGGTTCGCATCGGCATCGGGTACCCGGCCGAGGAAGCGGAGCTTGCCATGCTCTATGCGCGCCAACACACAGAGCCGCTAGAGCGGCTGGAAGCGATCGCCAGCGCCGAGGATCTGGCCGCGATTCAACGGGCGGTGCGCGACGTCGAAGTGAAACCAGCGGTCGCTCGCTACCTGCTCTCGATCAGCGCGGCCACGCGTCAGCACAGTGACGTCGCTCTGGGCGCGAGCCCTCGAGGGACGTTGTCGCTTTTCCGGGCATCGCAAGCGCGCGCCTACATGAATGGGCGCGGCTACGTGAACCCTGACGACGTTCAGGCGCTGTGCGTGCCAGTGCTCGGGCACCGCATCGCTCTGACTCCGGAAGCGCGTTACGGCGGGCGCGGCGTAGAGGGGGTACTGAGCTCTGTCGTGGCAAGCGTGCGCGTGCCGCTTTGAACACCGAGCTCGCCCGACTCAACCACGTTTTGATCCCCGCCACTTCCGCGGAGCGGGATCGCTACCGAAACAGCCGCACGTTTCGGCGCCTGCAGCGTCTCGGGGTGCCCTTCGCGCGCCTGTCTCGCGAAGGGCGCGTCCTGCTGGGCATGGTCTGCATCAGCGGCCTGTTCAGCGCGGATCTCGGCCGCACCCAAGCGCACGTGCTCGTGTTTTCGACCGCGGCGCTGCTCGTCGCGGCACTGCTCTTCACTCCCGCTTACCGTCTGAGTGACGTGACGGCGCACGTCGCCGTGGCCCGGCGCGTCACGGTGGGGGACGAGCTCGCCATCACCGTCACGCTCCACAACGCGGGCCAGAAGGAGCAGCGGGCAGTGCGCTGGGAACCGCCGTTCCTGCCCTGGGATGGCTCGTTCCGCGGACCCGCGTCGCTCGTCGTCAATCTCCCTGCCGGCGGCCGCACGAGCAGCGTGATCCGGGCTTGCTTCGTGGCCCGCGGGCAACATCAGCTCGACCCGTTTCGCGCCCTTCCACTGCTCCCGTTGCGGCTGTCGCAGGGGGCTCCGCTGCGCACCCCGTCGGCGCGCTTCATCGTCGTGCCCCGAGTGGCTCGCGTGCTGTCCATCAGCACGCCGAAGAATCGCCGGCACCAACCCGGTGGCGTGGCTCGCGCGTCCCGGACCGGAGACGCGACCGATCTGCTGGGGGTGCGCCCGTACCGCCCGGGCGATCCCGTGCGCGATCTGCACGCGCGCTCATGGGCGCGGCACGGGTCGCCCATGGTGCGCGAGTACCAGGAGGAATACTTCACCCGCATCGGCATCGTTCTGGACACGGACAGCGGCGCTGCGAATCGCGAGCACCTCGAGGGGGCGCTCTCGCTCTCGGCCGGGATCATTGCCTGTTTATGTCGGGGTGAAGCCCTGGTCGATGTGCTCGTCACTGGCGAGCACGTCGCCAAGCTGGCGCTCGGTCGAAGCCTCGGCGCGCTCGAGCAGGCGCTCGATTTGCTGGCGGTGGTTCGTTCCCAACCGGGCTTCGCGAGCGAGCGCACACTGGCGCAGCTCGCGCCGCATCTGGGGCGCCTATCGTCGGTCGTGTTCGTCGCGCTGGCGTGGGACGACGCGCGGGCGGCCTTCGTGGCGGCGATTCGAGCGCGCGGCGTCGGCTGCGTGGTGCTGATCGTGGGCGACGAGACGGCGCGCACTGCCAATGCCACGACGGTGCCGCTGTCTGCCATCGTCCAGGGCGAGGCAATTTCGCTATGAAGGCGCGTTTCATCGTGCTGCTACCGATCCTGGTGGCTGCATTTGCGCTCGGGAGCGCAGCCCATGCCGGGTATCTGGGGCTGATCCTAGCGATCATGGCGAGTGCGCTGGCTGTCATTGGTCCACAGTGGGAGCTCGACCTGGGGCGTCAGTGGGTCACGAGCGCGGTGGCTGGGGGCACGGGCTACGTGCTGGTCGCGTTGTTCGGCGACTTGCAGGGCGGCGCACTCGTGATGCGTGGAGGCGTTCTCAGCGAGGTTTGGGCACGCATTGCCGCGGCAATGCTGCTCGCCGCGGCGGCCCGGTTCCTCATGATCGAGCCTCGCTGGGGCCGATTGGCGACCACGAGCCTGGTCTTCGTCAGCTTGGCGGCCAGCGGCCAGAGCTCGAGCCCAGCTTATGCCGGGTTCGTGCTGCTCTTTTTGGCGACCAGCCTCGGCGCGCTCAACGCGAGCGACGACCACTCCGCCTCGAAGCTCAGCGCGCGGCGCCTCGCCGTTGGATCCGCCGTCCTACTGGTCGCCGCGGCGCTCGGCCTGGGGCTGACCTTCGGTAGCCGCCGCGCGTACGCCTGGCTGACGACACGCGTGCGCTCCACGGCGTACAACTGGCAGCCGCGCGTCGGATTCTCCGAACAAATGGACCTCGGCGCGCTCGACGGCCTACTCGACTCCGACCGGGTCGTGCTGCGGGTGCGCGGACCGCGCGTTGATTATTTGCGCGGCGTGTCGCTCGATAGCTACGAGATGGGTCGCTGGGTTCAATCGGCCGAAGCCGAGGCCGAGCCCGCCACGAAAGCGAGCTACGGCGGCTCCTTGCTGTCGACGCAGGTCGTGGAGGTTGCGGCCGTGTCCGAACGCACCGATCGCTTCTTTCTGCCGCTCGCTTCAGCCTCGCTCGTCACTCGCCCCGCCGCAGTCCGCGTGGACACGATGGGCTCCGTCCGGCGCGAAGCACCGGCAGGTCTTTCGGTCGCGAGGTTCGTACGCGGCGCGCGCGACCGCGCTTCGGTGTCGCCGCCTCGCCGATCCGATCTCGGCGTGCCACAGCGCCTCCTTCCGGAACTGGCAACTCTGGCCGCTGAATGGACGCGAGGCGCGCATACGCCCCGCGAGAAGCTCGACGCCATCGAGCACCGGCTGCGCACGGACTATCGCTATTCGCGCACGTTTCGCCGCGCTGCGAGCGCGGATCCGCTGCTGGATTTTTTGTTTTTCGAAAAGCGGGGCCACTGCGAGTACTACGCAACCGCCTTCGCGCTCGTCGCGCGCGCCGCCGGCGTCCCGACGCGAGTCGTCATGGGTTATCGAGTTGGCGAAAAAAGCCCCTTCGGGTACTACTTGGTGCGCGATCGGAACGCGCATTCTTGGATCGAAGCCTGGCTGCCGGACGAGGGCTGGACCACCCGTGACGCGACCCCGACCGCGGAGCTGCCGCAGGACCTCGAGCATGAAGCCAGCTACGCCGCGTCCGCGCTCGATGCGCTGCTGGTCGGCTACGATCGCGCCACGGATTGGCTCGAGGGGCTCACGGTTCGCCAAACCAGCATCGCCTGGCTTTGCGGGTTCGCGGTGCTGGTTTGGATCGTGGCGCGCGGCGCACGCCGTCGGCGCAGCCCTCCGCAAATGGTGCCGGACGACGCGGCCGCGCTGCCGTTTCTCGAGCTCCTGCTCGCGCGCTTGGCCAAGCAAGGCCACGCGCGCCGGCGCAGCGAGCCCCTCGAACGCCTCGCCGCCCGCGTTCCCGAGCCCGACGCCGCGCGCCTACTCGAACGCTACAGCGCGCTGCGCTACGGCGGCGTCGGTGACCCGAGCGAGCTCTCCCAGGCGATCGACACCTACGCCAAACCCAGTTCGCCACTCAAAACTTAATCTCGCGAAGACGTGTTTGACTCGACTTGGGCGGCAACCAGACTCGCCGGAGTGGCAGCTGCGAACGCTCTCCAGCGGTGCACCCGTGACGCGGCGATCGGCTTCGTGCCAATTTGTGCCAACCGCGCCCACAAAAATGCCTGAAGCTCATGTTTTGTGCGTTGGTATGATCGCTGCTTAATCGTTCACTAACTCGCCCTGTCGTCCAGGCGCACACGTCGGAGCCGGCCATGAACCTAAACACTCTCTCGCTGAAGCAACACGGTCTCGTGGTTTCACTGGTCACGGCCCTGTGGGCGACCGCGTGCGGCGGTTCCTTCTCTGGAGGCGCGTCGGGCGGAACGGGCGCAGCGAGCGCGGCGAGCGGAACAGGCGCGGCGTCCGGCGCGGGTGGCGGCGGCGCGGGTGGCTTTGGCGCGACTGGCGGCGCGTGTGACGTCGGGTGTCCCGCGATCGGGTGCTTGGGCGTCTCGGTAACTTACCCTGGCGATTGCTGTCCGACCTGCTTGCCCAGCGGCGGCAGTGGTGGCGTGTCTGCGGGAGGCACCACGGGCGTTGGCGGAGGGTGCGCGGGGGTCGCGTGTGCCGGTTTCACGTGCGCGGTTGGCTACAAATCAGTACTTTTGCCGGACGCTTGCTGTCCGACCTGCGTCCCGGACGACACTGGCGGTTCGGGTGGCATTGGCGGG